>CAJXIC010000217.1 GCA_913054385.1 uncultured Pseudomonadota bacterium | reverse complement strand
AGCGCAGATCGGGAAAGCGGGTGGGCACACCGTCGAGAAAGAGCGAGCGACAGGTGGCTTCGCCGGCGGCCGCGAAATTGCCGATGTGGTTGTAGACGTAGCTGCTCGGGGAGGCGCGGCTGCCCCAGCCCATGCCACTCGAGTGAAAGGTCGGCGCGACGCCAAGCTCGAGGCAGCGCTGCCAGACGGGGTCGTAGTCGTGGGGGCTGTCGGCGTTGAAGGTGTCCATCCACTCGCGTGGCCGGCGAGAGTCCCCGGAGGCCGCCACGTCCCGCATCACGTGTCCGGCGAGCAGAACGGTCTTGAGACCGAGTTCACCGACGGCGTGGTCGAGTTCGGCGAGGGCCTCCTCGGGGGTGTGCATCGGGATCACGGCCACCGGGGTGAGGCGATCGGCGAGGCCCATTGTGGACTCGGCGAAGTAGCGATTGAAGGCGCGAGCGGCGGCCTTTCGCACCTCGCTCTCGGGAAGATTGAAGATCAGCAGGCCGAAGGTCGGGTAGACCACCGCGAAGTCGATGCCGAGTTCGTCGAGGCGCCGGTGGAACAGGCGGGGAAGCATCGCGGTCGCGCGGTCGAGGGTGTTCTCGGCGGGGAAGGCCCACCAGGGCGGTCGCATGATCCCGAGATCGCGGCGCTGCGAGGTCGTCGCATTCGCCGCCTCGCGCATCAGCAGGAAGGTCTTCCAGAAGGCAGCATCCACCGCGTCCCCGGCAACCTCGCGCAGGATCTCGCGAACCGCCGGGAGGAACTCGAGACAGTGTCCGTCGGCGTCGATGATCGGGTGGTCGATCACGTTTCGCACGGCTTCGGCGGACGGGTTCGGCAGACCCCTCCAGCCGCCAACCGGCGCTGTCCGGACGTCCATGGCGGGTGCTCCTTGCCCCGAGCATAGGCGCTCCCCCGGGTGGTCGGGCTCCCCTGCTTTGGGGGCTACACTCGACGCCGGCCGACTTCCCTGTCGGTCGCGGGAGTCATCGCGATGGCGGATGCGGTCAGAACGGTTCTTCGGGGCGCAAAGGTCTTTGACGGAAGCGGCGCCCCGGTGCGAACGGCGGACGTGTGCTTCGAGGGTGATCGCATCGTTTCGGTGGAAGAGGGGAGCGCCGAAGCGGGCGCGGCGCAGCGCTTCGACCTCGCCGATTGCTGTATTCTCCCGGGGCTCTTCCAGTCGCACTTCCACTCGGGTTTCGGCCACTTCGGCTCGGGCACCCAGGCGCCGATGCTGGGGCTCGAAGCGCCCACGGCCCTGCTCGCCATGCTCGCGGTGCACAACGCAGGCACGGCCCTCGATGCCGGTGTGACCTCGCTGATCGGCTCGAGCAATCCCGATTATCTCGACGTCAACCTGCGCGAGGCGATCCTGCACGGCTATGCCGAAGGTCCGCGGATCTGGGCCGGATCCCATGAACTCACGGCCAGTGGCGCCCAGGAGGACGGCGAGAACCGCTCCTGGTTCATGCGCCTTGGGAATCACGGTGTGGTTTGGAAACTCGACGGCGCCGACGCCTTTCGCCGGGCGACGCGCGAGGAACTCGGTCGCGGCTGCGACGTCATCAAGGTGGCCCTTGGGCCCGGCCACGGCGCTTCGCCTGCGGAGGAGCGCTGCAATCTCACCGACGCTGAACTCGAGGCGGTGGTCGAGACCGCACACGATCGCGGTCGCTTCGTGCGCGCCCACGCGCCCTCGAAGCGCGCGATCCTGGCTTCCGTTCGCATCGGGGTCGACATCATCGACCACGCCGATCGAATCGACGCCGAGTGCATCGATGCGGTAGTGGCGTCGGGCGCGGCCGTCTGCCCGACGGGCCTGTGGAACAAGCGCTTCCTCGAGTTTGCCGAGAACTGGGACACCGCCTCCCAGGGCCCGATGCCGATCGGCGACGGTTTCCCCGAGACGCCCGACGAGACCGCGCGCCGGATTCGAGGGGTGCGCGCCGACTACGAGCACAGCGTCGAGATGCTCCCCGAACTCGTTCGCGCGGGGATTCCGCTGCTGGCCGGGGATGACTTCGGCACGCCGCTGCTGCCCCACGGCGATTACGTCGCCGAGCTCGAGACCTATGTCAAGGATTTCGGGATCGAGGCTTCGGAAGTGTTGCTCTTTGCCACGCGAAACCCGGCGCGTACCATGCGCTGCGGGGATTCGCTGGGCCAGGTGGCCGCGGGTTTCCAGGCGGACCTGCTGGTAGTCGAGGGAGATCCCAGCAACGACATCGGAGCCCTGCGCCGCGTGCGCGCGGTGATCCAATCGGGCCGCGTGGTGCGCGGGGCGCTCTAGAGCGGGTGCCGTCCGTCGAAGGGATGGGAAAATTGGCTGCGTCGGCGATTCGCTTCGATCTCCGTACCCCCGACTTCGGTCGCGCCGGGGCTCAGGCTCTCTATTCCGAGACCCTCGAGATGGCGGGCTGGGCCGATGCCGCGGGCTTCGGAAGCATCGTGCTTTCCGAGCATCACGTGGTCGCGGATGGCTACTTGCCCTCGCCGCTGCCGATGGCCGGGGCGATCGTCGGTCGGACCCGTCGCGCAGCGGTGTTGATCTCAGCTCTTCTGGCTCCGCTCTACAACCCCGTAAAGTTGGCCGAGGACCTGGCAGTCCTCGATCTATTGAGCGACGGACGCGTGACGACGGTCGCAGGGCTCGGTTATCGGCCTGCCGAGTACCGTGCGCTCGGCGTCGACTTCCGCCGCCGCGGGAAGCTCTTCGACGAATGTCTCGAGATCGTGCTTGCGGCTTTCGGGGGAGAACCCATTGAAGTCGCTGGCGAATCGTTCACGGTCACGCCGTCGCCGCGGTCGCGCGTGCAGGACATCCTGCAGGTGGGAGGCTCGTCGCCGGCGGCGGCGAGGCGCGCCGCGCGATTCGGGCTGACCTTTGCGCCGCCCCTCCACGATGCCGAATTGAATGCCCTCTACGAGGCGGCCTGTCGCGAACTCGGAAACGCTCCGCTTCCGGTCCAGGACCCGGGCGAACCCTGGATGCTTTTCGTCTCGGACGATCCCGAGCGCGCCTGGGCCGAGATTGGCCCGCACTGGCTGCACGACGCGATGGTCTACGCGAGTTGGCAGACCGAGGGCCCGAGTTCTCGTACCCACGCCGGGATCGTCGACCTCGAGAGCTTGAAAAAAAGTGGCGTCTACCGGATCTGGACTCCCGAAGAATGTGTCGGGCATGCGCGAGAGGCCGGAGAGGACGCCAGCTTCTGCCACTTCCCTCTCGGTGGGGGGATCCCCCCGGACCTCGGCTGGAAGAGTCTCGAACTCTTTGCGGCGCGCGTCCTCCCGGAGCTTGGGTGAAGTGCACGGCGTCGCGGTGAGCCAGGCAGCGGCCGGCCCCGACGAGCGCGGCTTTGCTGCGCTGCGCGTTCTCGACTGGTGCGGCGAATCCGGCGCCCTGGCGGGCCGCATCCTCGCGGGTCTCGGTGCCGACGTGATTCGCATCGAGCCTCCCGGGGGCGACCTCGAAGCGCGGCGGCCTCCCTACCGCGGGGACATTGCCGACCCCGAGCAAAGCCTTCCCTGGCAAGCCAACGAGGCCGGGAAGCGCGGCATCGTCCTCGATCTCGAAAGCGCTTCCGATCGAGAGGACTACCGACGCCTGGCGCGGGCGGCCGACGTCGTGATCGAAACCTTCGCCCCGGGAACCCTCGCGGCGCATGGCCTCGGCTTCGAAGACCTGAAGTCTTCGAACCCAGGGCTCGTCCACTGCGCGATCACGCCCTTTGGACAGACGGGGCCCTACGCGTCGTACCGGGCCGGCGATCTGGTGTGCGTCGCCATGGGGGGCAACCTGGCGGTGACCGGCGAGCCCACGCGGCCGCCGCTGCGCTGCAGTCAGCCCACCGCCTATTACCACGCGGGCCCCGAGGCCGTGCTCGCGATCTTCCTGGCACTGCGGGGCCGCGAACGCAGCGGCCGGGGACAGTTCGTGGATGTCTCGCTGCAAGAGACCCAGTTGCAGACGCTGCTCGGGGGGCCGGGACAACCGGGTCGCAGCGAGCCGCGGCGCGCGGGGGAACGAATCGGGCGAACGCGCGAAATCTGGGGGGCTCGGGACGGTATGCTGAGCTACGGGTTGCGAGGCGGTCGCGCCCGCATTCCAAACCTCAACGCGACCGTCGCCTGGATGGCCGAATCGGGCATGGCCTCGGATTGGCTACAAGCCTTCAGTTGGAGCGGCTACAGCCATCTCGAAGTCAGCGACGAGGATCTCGGAAGGATCGAAGCCGAGTTCGGCGCCTTCTTCGCTTCGAAGACGCTCGCCGAACTTTACGCGGGCGCCCTCGAACGGCGCATCCTGCTGGCACCCTGCAACGACGCTCGGGGGATCGCCGGGCACGCGCAGCTGCGTTCGCGCGACCTCTTTGTCGAAGTAGGGGACCCGTCCGGCGGGGGGCACACGCTGCAGCCAGACTTCTTTGCGAAGTTTCGAAACGCCCGCGCGGCGATTCGACGGCCGGCGCCCCGCATTGGAGAGCACCAGGCGGCCGTGCTGAACGAGTCCCGGTCGGTGCCCGCGGCGCCGCCG
>CAJXIC010000216.1 GCA_913054385.1 uncultured Pseudomonadota bacterium | reverse complement strand
ATCGTTCATGAACCCGTGAGCGCGCTCGGCGGCCACCCGATCGTCCTCGGAGTCGGTTTCGCCTTCGGTGGGCTGCATGCTGAAGGCGCTGCCGATCCGCAGATCCGAACGCTCGGCCTTCATCGCCCGAAAGGCATCCCCCTGGGCCAGATTGACGACGTGCGTGGCGGCCAACATGGCCGCGCGGTCCGCGATGCCTGGAGCGTGCATGCCGACGCCGTAGCCGAGAACCGTAAAGACCATCGGCTCGTTGAAGATCGTCCAGTCGTCACAGCCGTCTCCCAGGGCGCGCACGACGATCTGCGCGTAGTCGGAAAAGCGACCGGCGGTGTCCCGCTGCGGCCAGCCGCCACGCTCCTCGAGGGCCTGCGGGAGGTCCCAGTGGTAGAGCGTCGGGAAGGGCCGAATCCCCGCCTCGTGCAGCGCCTCGATCAGGCGTCGGTAGTAGTCGAGGCCGGCTTCGAGCGCGGGGCCGGTGCCGTCAGGCTGGACGCGCGGCCAGGCGATTGAAAAGCGATAACTCGTGAGGTTCATGGCCCGAAGCAGGGCGACATCTTCGCCGATGCGGTGATAGGAATCGCAGGCGACCTCCGCGGTGGCACCCTTCAGGATGCGCCCCGGCGTGTGGCTGAAGCGATCCCAGATCGACTCGCCCTTGCCGTCTTCGCGAAAAGCGCCCTCGATCTGGTGGGAGGCCGTGGCGACCCCCCAGTGGAAGCCCTCGGGAAACTCGATCTGTGCCATGCCGGGTCCTTCTGCGATGCGCTGCGAAACCGTCGCGCCAGGAGCGGCAGGGTAACCGAGCCGGAATGGGACCGTCGAGAGGAGCGCTAGGTGCCCGCGTGGCAGCGGGCGTAGAGGTTGCGGAGCCGCAGCGCGGAAACGCGCACCAGTGCTGTGGACAGGCGCTGGGCCAGCCACGGGCGGGCGCTGCAGAGATACCGGTAGGCGGTGCGGTCGATCTCGAGCAGGCAGCAATCCGAGTCCGCGACGGCCGACTCGGTATGGGCAAGGTCGGCGACCAGCGGGAACCCGCCGAAGAGTTCGCCGCTCTCGAGCACCGCGAAATCGACTTCACGCGCGTTGCGCACGCGCACCTGGAGCGTCACGCGCCCCTCGGTCACGAGGAAGATCGAATCTTCTCCGGGTTCACTGCAGTCCTGTCGGTAGAGGGTGCGGCCGGCCGAGACGTGGCGATAGCGGGTGACCTGCGCGAGGCCCATGGCTTCCTCGAGCCCGAGTTCGCGGAGGCTGGATCGCTCGTAGAGGAAGCGCGCCAACTGCTGTCCGCTTTGGAGGACGGTGTTCCAGAGAATCTCTCGGGTTTCCGGACTGGGGTCTGGAAAGACCACCCCGGTGAGCACCAGATCGTCGACCGGTTCATCGCGCTGCCAGCAGCCCTCGGCTTCGATCAGCAGGTTCTGCCCCGGGAGCTGCACTTCGATTCGCTGCAGCGACTTGACGGCGAACGGGGAGGCGGTCGCGAGGCAGGCACCATCGACGCTCAAGTCGCGTGTGCGTGCGACCAGCGGCATCGGGAAATCTCGGGAATGGATCCGCACGGGAAAGTCGGCCCCGACTCGGGGGGCGGCACGCATTTCGAGGGGGTCGTTCTCCAGTGTCAACGAACGTTCGCGTAGGGACGTCGGCATGGCGGCAGTCGGATCCTCCTTTAGGCTCTATCGTCCGCCAGAGCCCGCGGCTTGAACGTCGGCGTTCGAAGGCCAGGCGGGCGACCGGCGCAGCCTGCGGGCGCGCGCCCAGCCCGGAGTAGCCACCACGGTGCCTGACAGCAGAAAACCAGTCACGACCGGGGGTTCTGGAGAACTCCTGCGCGATCAGGTGAAGTCCCTGGCGCTGACTCTGGGCTTTGATCTCGCGGGTGTGGCTGCGGCGTTGCCGACGCCTGAGACCGAATACCTGCGCGAATGGCTGGCGAAGGGCTACGGGGGCTCGATGCAATGGCTCGAGCGCAGCGTGGAAGAGCGCGTCGATCCGCGTCGGGTGCTCGACGGCGCGCGCAGCGTGATCGCGGTCGCGATGTCCTACGCAGGGGAAGGAGGTGCCGATCGCACGGACGTTCACATTGCGCGTTACGCGCGCGGTGAGGACTACCACGTGGTGATGGGGGACCGACTCCGGGCGCTTGGCTGGGGGCTGGAAGCGTTGGTGGGCCGGTCGGTGGCGGCGCGTTCCTACGTCGATACGGGGCCGGTTGCCGAGCGCGTCTTCGCCTCGTTGGGCGGACTTGGCTGGATCGGGAAGAACACCTGCCTGATCCATCCCGAGTGGGGCTCGTACCTCTTCCTGGGGGTGGTACTGACGGATCTCGAACTGGCGCCCGACGAACCGGGGAAGGACCGCTGTGGCAGTTGCCGACTGTGCCTCGACGCGTGTCCCACCGGCGCCCTGGTGTCTCCCTACCGTCTCGATGCGCGGCGCTGTATCGCGCACGCAACGATCGAGGACCCCGGGCCGGTCCCCATGGAACTGCGCGAAGGGCAGGGGGGGTGGCTCTTTGGCTGTGACGTGTGCCAGGAGGTGTGCCCGTGGAACCGCCCGGGCCCTGGCGGCCTGGCGGACCCGCTGGGTCTGCGTGAGCGCCTTGCGCCGAGGGATTCCTGGATCCGCCCGAGTCTCGAATGGGTGCTCGGTCTCGGGCCTGAGGACTGGCAGGCGGCCACTCGGCACTCCGCCCTGCGCCGCGCGCGCCACCGCGGTCTGCTGCGCAACGCCCTGGTCGTCGCCGGCAATCGCCCCGACCCTGCGCTGCGCGATCGTCTGCAGGAACACGCGCAGGGTCCCGACCCGATGCTCGCCGAGCACGCGCGCTGGGCCCTTGCGCGTCTCGATGCCCACGAGACCGCGGGGGCGTAGCGCGCGCCGTTTCTGAGTTCTTCGGGTCAGGCGCGCGCGCGGCGTTGATCGAGGAGCGCGCGCATGCGGGCCGGGTAATCGGTCACGAGACCATCGACATCGAGGTCGAGGAGTGTCTCCATCTGGGGCACGTCGTTGATGGTCCAGACGTGGACCGCAATGCCGTAGCGATGGGCATGCTCGACGAAAATTTTCGTGACCAGGGCAGACCCGCCAAAGCCGGCCGGGACCTGCAGCGCCATCACGCAGTCGGCCGGTGCGAGGCCGTCTCGCGCGGCCTGCACGAAGGCGCCCACCTCGCCGGCGCAGGCGCCGAGCGCCACGCCGCTGTCGCTGGCCGTCTCTCGCAGCGCCGCCATCTGCGGATCTTCTGCGGCGGTGAGCAACGTTCGGTCGGTGCGATCGAAACGCTGCACGAGGTCGACTACGGCGCGCGCCAGCGCCGGACCACCGGACTTGAGTTCGAGGTTGAAGCGGGCATCCGGAAAACGCGCGAAAGCCGCTTCGAGGCTGGGGATCTCGAGACCCTTGCCCCGAAAAGAGGTGCCGCCACCTTCCTCGTGTTCGAAGTGGTAGCCGGCGTCGAGACGCTGGATCGCCTCGAAGGAGAGCTCCGAGATCGGGCCGTGGCCATCTGCGGTGCGGTCCACCTCGGCATCGTGGAGCAGCATCGGAATCCCGTCGGCCGAGAGGTGGATGTCGCTCTCCAGCACGTGCGCCCCCTTGGCGAGTCCCGTCTCGAACGCGAGGAGGGTGTTCTCGGGGACATCGCCCGCAGCCCCGCGGTGTCCGAGGATCATCGGTTCGTGGGGGTCGGTGCCGAAGAAGGGATGCATGGCCGCTAGCCTACCATCCCTCCGCCGCCGGCAGCGGAGGTGTCCCCTGCGACGGCGCGGCAAGGAGCAGCGGATGCGGTGTGTGATCCAGCGGGTCTCTTCGGCCCAGATTGGCTTCGAGGACGGATCCGCGGTGGCGATGGCGCACGGCCTGCTGGTGCTGGTCGGTGTGGAATGCGGCGATACGGGTAAAGACGTCGACCGGAGCCTGCGCAAAATCCTCGGGCTGCGCATTTTCGAGGCCGACGACGGTCGCATCGACCACTCCCTAATGGACGTGGGGGGCGCCCTGGGGCTCGTCCCGCAGTTCACGCTGCTGGCCGATACCCGCAGAGGGCGTCGCCCCTCGTTCTCGTCGGCGGCACCGCCGGACCAGGCGGCAACGCTCTTTGACGAGTTGGTGTGCGCCGCGGGAGCGGCTGGCATAGAACTGATCTGTGGGCGTTTTGGTGCACGAATGCGGCTGGAACTGGTGAATGAGGGCCCGATGACCCTGCTATTTGACAGTCGCAGTGCCTGAGCCGCTTGCGAAGCGTTCCCCAACCCGGCAGACTGCTCCCTTGGGGGGCGAGTCGGAAGGTGTTCCGGGGGGGAATGCTCGGCTCGACGGGAGGATACCCATGAGATTTGATCTAAAGGCGAAATCATCTGGGCGCTGGGCGGCCCTGGCGGCCGTTTGCGTGATCGGGCTGGCTCCTGTTTCGGTGTCGGCCTCGGACAACCCGGGAGCGGACTTCGGGCTCGGGCTCGGGTCCTTCGTCACGTCGCTGATCTACGCGCCGGTGAAACTGGTCTACGCCACCGGGGGCGTGATTTTCGGCGGCTTCGGCTG
>CAJXIC010000215.1 GCA_913054385.1 uncultured Pseudomonadota bacterium | reverse complement strand
GATCATGCGCTCGGCCATCTTGGCACCGATCCCCGGCACTGCGCGGAGCACCCGCGCCTCGCCGCGGCAGAGGGCGTCCACCAATGCACGCGGAGAGATTCCCGAGAGGATCGTCTGGGCCAGGCGCGGCCCCACACGGTTGGCGCGCAGCAACAGATTGAAGGCATCTCGCTCGCCGCGCGTTCCGAAGCCGTAGAGCAGGAGCGCGTCGGCGCGCAAATGCGTGTAGACGTGGAGTGCCACGGTCTTCCCGGTGTCGGGCAGTTCGGCGAAGGTCGAGAGCGGCACCGACAGTTCGTATCCGACGCCGCGCGCATCGATCAGTACGCGGGTCGGCGACTTCTCCAGCAGCGCTCCCTCGATTCGCCCGATCACGCGTTTCGCCTCCAGCCGCTCTGGCGCCGCGAGCGCCGCCGCGCTCCAACCGCTACGCCGAGTTGTGCAAGCGGCCCCTGGTGCGCGATGCAGAGCGCCGCTGCCAGAGCGTCCGCCGCGTCGGAGGGAGGCGGGGCATCGAGATGCAGGAGCCGCGCCACCATCGCCTGCACCTGGCGCTTCTCGGCAGCGCCGGAGCCTACGACGGCCTGCTTGATCTCGCGGGCCGCCACTTCGGCCACTTCGAGGTTCGCAGCGCCGAGCGCTGCCAGGGCACAGCCCCGCGCCTGTCCAAGGACCAGCGCCGAGTGCGGGTTCGTCGCCACGAAGACCTTCTCGACCACCGCGGTTTCGGGCGCGTGCGCTGCGATCACCTCGACCAGTTCGGCGTACAAGAAGGCCAGCCGGGTCGAGAGCGCGGCCGCCCGCGGTGGTCGCAACACACCGTGAGCGACGTGGGCGGGGGTTTTGCCCTCGACGTCGACGACGCCCCACCCCATCGCGGTCGATCCCGGATCGATTCCGAGGATTCGCATGGAACCTGCCTACACCTGGGGGGCGATCGGGTTTCAGAGTCGGAAAAGGGCCCGCGCGGGGCTGGAGACCGTCACACGAGCAGCGACATCTCCTCGTCGGAGATGTCGAAGTTAGCGAACACGTTCTGGACGTCATCGAGGTCTTCGAGAGCGTCCGACAGTTTCAGCATCGAGGCGGCATCGTCGCCCGAGAGTTCGATCTGGGTGCTGGCCTCCATGCTCACTTCGGCGCGCAGCAGCGGGATCTGCCGAGCCTCGAGGGCAGCCTTCACCGTTTCGAGATCGGCCACCGCGGTGTGAACCTCGAGAGATTCCCCGGACTCGACGAAATCCTCGGCACCCGCCTCGAGCGCCGCCTCCATCAGGGTGTCGGAATCGACGGCAGCAGGGTCGACCTCGATGGTGCCCTTCTTGTCGAAAAGATAGGCAACGCAGCCACTGGCACCGAGGTTGCCGCCGTGCCGCGTGAAGACGTGACGGATCTCACCCACCGTGCGGTTCTTGTTGTCGGTGAGCGCCTCGACCAGCACAGCGACACCGGCCGGCCCATAGCCCTCGTAGACGCACGCTTCGAAGGCTTCGGTCTCGCTGCCCCCGATGCCCTTCTTGATGGCGCGCAAGATGTTGTCCTTGGGCATGTTGGCCGACTTCGACTTGTCGACGACCAGACGCAGCCGCGGATTCGAGTCGATTTCGCCGCCTCCGATGCGCGCCGCCGTCTGGATCTCGCGGATCAGCTTGGTGAAGATCTTGCCGCGCTTTGCGTCGGCAATACCCTTCTTGCGCTTGATCGTGGACCATTTCGAATGGCCGGACATCGACTCTCCTCGCCGAGACGGAGCCCCGGAACAGGGGTCGCAGAGCGTCTTGGGAGGGGGTAGCACGCGGCCCCACCCGGAGCCACGCGACCCCGCCCCGCAACACGCGTGCGGCCGGGTCCTGGCAGGCCCCCCGTTCGCCCCCATGGGAAAACGCAACCCTGGGCGGCGCGTTGACACCCGGCGTCGATCGCTGGCATCCTCCTCGCCCTGACGGTGCCGCGCTCGCAGCGGACCCGTGCAGTGCGGTCCGCGCCCTCGAACCCACACCTCCCACCCATGAGGACTCACGCGACCATGAAAGAGCAATCCGAAGAAACACCGCAGGGGCCCCTGCCCGTGGTCGACTTCCTGAAGATCCCCGAAGACGGTGATCCCTATCTCGAGGGGTTTCGCTGCACGAGCTGCGATGCCGTCTACCTCGCCGACCGAGCGGCCTGTTCGAAGTGCGGCGCGCGCGACACCCTGAAGACGACGCGCCTCTCGACCCAGGGAAACCTCTACGTCTATTCGATCGTGCACCGGTCCTTCCCCGGCATCGAGGTGCCCTACGTGTCGGCGATCGTCGACCTCGAGGGCGGCGGCACCCTGAAGGGCAACCTGATCAACATCGAGCCCGATCCCGAGAAAATCGAAATGGGCATGCCCATCGAGGTGGTCTTCGGCGACGCCCTCGGGCGCGTGGACCGGGACGGCAACACCTACCTCAGTTATTTCTTTCAGCCCCGCGGCTGAGACCCAAGGAGACTCCCCATGAGCGAAGACGTTTACATCCTCGGAACCGACATGATCAAGTTCGGTCGCTTCCCCGACCGCAGCGTTCCCAGCCTCGGCGCGGAAGCGGCGCTGCTGGCACTCGACGATGCGAATCTCACCATCCAGGACATGGAAGCGGTGTGCTGCGGAAACCTCGGCCAGGCCGCGGCGATGGTCGGCCAGCGCATCCTGCAAGAGATCGGCCAGACAGGCGTGCCGGTGGTGAACTGCGCCAACGCCTGCGCCACCGGCGCCACCGCCTTTCGCGAGGCGTGGATGGGGATCAAGGCAGGCCTCTACGACCTGGTCCTCGCGGTCGGCGTCGAACAGATGGGGCGCGGCCTCCTCGGCGGCGCGGGCGGCGCCAAGGGCATCCCGAAGGAAGGCCTGCTCGGCTCGCAGACGATGCCCGCGGTCTTCGCCGAGGCCGGCATGGAGCACTCCCGCAAGTACGGCACGACCTTCGAACAGTTCGCAAAGGTCTCGGTGAAGAACCACCATCACTCGACGCACAACCCGAAGGCCATGTACCAGATCGAGACCCCTCTCGAGACGGTGATGAACGCCGAAATGATCGCCTACCCCAACACGAAGCTGATGTGTTCGGTCAACGTCGACGGAGCGGCGGCGGCGATACTCGCCTCGGAAAAGAAAGCGCGCGAACTCGGCATGGGCCGGGCGGTGCGCGTGAAGGCTTCGGTGCTGACGAGCGATCCCTGGCAGGAGCGCGACCTGGTCATGCCCGACGTCAACTCCTGCACGCGACTGGCGGCGAAGACCGCCTACGAGATGGCGGGCGTCGGCCCCGAGGACGTCGATCTCGTCGAACTCCACGACTGCTTCGCCACCGCCGAGATCCTCCACTACGAGAACCTCGGCCTATGCGGCGAGGGCGAGGCGGGACGCATGATCGACGAGGGCGAGAGCGCCCACGGCGGGCGCATTCCGGTCAACGTTTCGGGCGGGCTGCTCTCGAAGGGCCACCCCCTCGGCGCGACGGGCATCGCCAATATCTACGAAATCAGCACGCATCTTCGCGGCGAAGCCGGCGCGCGGCAGGTCGAGGGCGCGCGGATCGGCCTCACCCACGTGATCGGGCTGGGAAGCGCCTGCGCCATCCACGTACTCGAGAAGGCCTCCTAGCTCTCCAGGGATTTCGAGGCGGTTCCCGGCTGCGCTTGCCGCTCCCGGGGGCCGCCCGTATTCTCCGCGCGTGTCGTTCCGAAGCGCTGCTCTCTTTGCCACCCTCGTTGCCCTGGCCGGGGCGATGGGATGCGAGCAGGCCAACGTCGCCTCCGACGCCACGAGCGGCACTCCGGCGGCCGCCACCGCAGAGGCGGTGCCCCCCGCCGCGGACGCCCACGGCCGCTCGCACCACGAGCGTCCGCTCCCGGCCTTCGAGGGCATCACGCTCTCCGGCGAGCGGCTCAGCGTCTCCAAGTTCATCGGGCGGCGGCTCGTGATCTTCTTCTTCAATCCCGAAGTCGACGAAGCCGCCCCGGTGGCCGAAGCGGTGGCGAGCGTGGCCCGGGAGCGCCACCTGCACAACTTCGAGGTCGTGGGGGTCGCGCTCGGAAGCGACCTCGACACCACCGAAGCCTTCGTCAAAAACGCGGGAATCGACTTTCCGGTAATCGACGATTCGTCGGGCCGCATCACCCGCCAACTCCGCCTTCGCTCAAAGGTGGCGCTCCTCGGCGTCGACCCCGAGGGCTACGTCAGCGGGCTCTCGATATCGAGCTTCGACAAGGGTGTCGACGATGTCGTGGCACGCACCGCGAAACGCATCCGCGAATCGCTGCACCTGCCGGAGAAGACCGGCGGCGCGCTCGACCAACGACCCCTGGCACCGCTCTTCGAGACCCCGCGACTCGATGGCGGTGAGCCCTTTCGCATGGTCGACACACGCGGCCACCCGCTGGTGTTGATCTTCTTCCTGCATACCTGCCCGCATTGCCACTCGGCCCTGGCCTTCCTGAAGAAAGAACTGGCGGCCATCCCGGAGGCGAAGCGACCGTTGCTGATCGGGGTGTCGTTGAACAACTCGGCTTCCCGCACGGCG
>CAJXIC010000214.1 GCA_913054385.1 uncultured Pseudomonadota bacterium | reverse complement strand
ATGGTCGTAAGTTCGTCGGCGCCCGCCGCGGAGGCGGGATCCCGCATCCTGGCGGCCGGCGGCAATGCGATCGACGCCGCGGTGGCGACGGCTTTTGCCGTGGGGGTCACCCAGCCCTGGTCGGCGGGCATCGGCGGCGGTGCCTTCATCCTGGAGCGCCACGCGGACGGCACGGTGGAGGCGGTCGACGCCCGCGAAACCGCCCCCGCCGGCGCGACTCGCGACATGTTCGTCGCCGCCGGCGTCGCGAAGCACGCGTCTCGGCGTGGACCGCTCGCGGTGGCGACACCGGGGATGGTGCGTGGACTCTTCGAGGTGCACCAGAAATCCGGGAAGCTGCCCTGGGCCCAGGTGCTCGCGCCCGCGATTCGGCTGGCGGGCGAGGGTTTCGTCATCGGTCCGCGCGCCGCCCGCACGATCGAGCGCATGCGCCGATCGCTCCCCGCCGAAATCTTTCCGGAAACGACGCGCATTCAATTCGAGGGGGTGGGCGAACTTGCCGAGCCGGGCGACCGTCTGGTGCAGGCCGACCTCGCGAAGACACTGGAGGGCATTGCGGCAAAGGGCCCCGATGCCT
Organism: uncultured Pseudomonadota bacterium; assembly: GCA_913054385.1. Classification (GTDB taxonomy): domain Bacteria; phylum Myxococcota_A; class UBA9160; order UBA9160; family UBA4427; genus JAYGCV01. The sequence goes on along the minus strand of CAJXIC010000214.1, from coordinate 3,977 downwards.
TCTACGCGGGCCCCGTGGCGAAAAAGATCGCTGCCGAAGTGAAGCGCCGCGGGGGGGTGCTGCGCGAAGTCGATCTCCACAACTACCGCGCGGCCTTGCGCGAGCCCATTTCGGGCCAATATCGCGGCACCACCGTGTACTCCTTTCCGCCGCCTTCTTCGGGCGGGGTCGCCCTCGTCGAGATGCTCAACACGCTCTCGGGTTACGATCTCAAAGAGCGCGGCGCCGGCAGTTCCGCGAGCCTTCACCTGGTGGCGGAAGTCATGAAGCTCGCCTTTGCCGACCGCGCGGCCTATCTCGGCGATCCAGACTTTGTCGAAATCCCGGTGGAAGAACTGGTCTCGAAGGCCTACGCCGCGAAACTGCGCGCGAAGATCGACCCCGGCCGCTTCACCGCCACGCCCTGGAGCTTCGATTGCAAGGGGGCCGTTGGCGAGGTGAAGGGTCCGGGCCTGCCGGCGGATGACGCGGGTACCACGCACATTTCGGTGACCGATGGCGCGGGCAACGCCGTCGCCATCACCGCCACCATCAACACCCCATACGGCTCGGGCATCACCGTGCCCGGGACCGGCATCGTGCTGAACAACGAGATGGACGACTTCTCGGTGGCCCCCGACACGCCGAACGTCTACGGCCTCATCGATACCCGAGGCGCCAACGCCGTGGCCCCCGGCAAGCGGCCCCTCTCGAGCATGACGCCCACGATTCTCGTCAAAGACGGTCGACCCTTCATGGTGACAGGCAGTCCGGGGGGGCCGCGCATCATCACCACGGTGCTGCTCGGGATCCTGAACGTCATCGATTACGGCATGAATGTGCAGCAGGCCGTCTCGGCGCCGCGCTTTCACCACCAATGGGTTCCCGACAAGCTCTTTGTCGAGCCGGCCACGCCCGCTGACGTGGTGGCGGCGCTGCGCGCTTGCGGGCACCCGGTCGTGGTTTCGAAGCGCAACTGGTCGGCGAACGAGGCGATCGTGCTCGACCCCGCGACGGGTTGGCAATTGGGCGGCAGCGATCCGCGCACCGACGGTGGCGCCATCGGGAACCCGCCGACTCCCTAGCCCGCGCTGGCGTCGTCGCCGAGGTCGCCCACGAGGGCGAGGGTATAGGCGTCGAGCCGCAGCACGCGGGCGGCCACGCGCGCCACGTCTTCTTTCGAAACCGCCGCGACGCGCTCCTGGTAGCCGCGTTGGTTGTCGGCGCCGAGCCCGTAGAGACCGTCGAGGGTGAGGTGGGCCGCGCGCGACGCGTTGCGCTGTTGCTCGACCGCGAAGCTCCCCGCGAGGTAGCGCTTGGCCCGGTCCATTTCGGCGTCGCTCGGGGGCGAGGTCAGGAAGCGCTCGAGTTCAACGAGGATTCCGGCGAGCGCGGCATCGGTCTTCTCGGGCGCCGTCGCGATGTAGATCGAGAAGAGACCCGGAGCGACCCCTTCGAGGTTGCTCGCGCTCACGGTATAGGCGAGACCCTGGCGGTCGCGTAGTTCGAGAAAGAGGCGTCCGCCCTGGCCGGCGAGGACCTGGGCGATGACTTCGAGCGCGTCGCGGTCCGGGTCGTCTACGCAGAGGCCGCGGAAGCCCATGACGAGATGCGTCTGCGCGCGCTGCTTTTGCAGGCGGACGCGACGGATCGCCGAAGGGGCGTCCTCTCGCGCCGGCTCTTCGAGCCGAGCGCCAGCGGGAAGTGGCGCGAGCCGCGTCGAAAGCGCCAGGGCCAGCGCGTCGGGGTCGACGTCTCCCGAGACGCCAATGGTCAGGTTCTGGCCCGCGATCAACCTCTCGTGAAGGCGCAGGACGTCTTCGCGCGTAAAGCCGGCGACGCTCTCGGCGTCTCCGAGCATCGGTAGGCGGTAGGGGTGGGTTTCGTAGTGGTGCAGGGCGAGCAGCCGGAAGGCTTGATGGGCCAATTGGTCTTCGCGCCGCTGGATCGCGGCGAGGGTTTCGCGCCGCTCGCGTTCGATTTCGGAGGGCAGAAAGGCCGGTTCGAGCATGGCCTCGGCGAGGAGATCGAGGCAGGGTTCGAGTTGGTCGGCAGTCGTTTCGAAGACCAGCCCCACGCTGTTGCGTCCGGCGAAGCTGTCGATTTCGGTGGCGCGGTTCTCGACGGCGCGCGCGTAGTCGCTGGCCGATCGGCTCTGGGTTCCCCGCATCCAGAGCGCGCTCGAGAAACGGCACAGCCCGGCGGCTTCGGGTTGGTCGGCGAGCAGTCCACCGAGGAAGGCCGCGCGCCCGGCCACCACCGGAACGTCGCGCCGCGGCCACACGTGCAACTCGGCGCCGTTCTCGAACTCGTAGGAGTAGATCTCATCTCGCTTCTGGCTGCGCCGGGGAGCCTCGAAGCGTCGACGCGTGCGGGTCGCGGCGGTTTCGATCACTTCGGCAACGGCTTCGTTCGAGATCCCGGCAGCCGCAGCCTCTTGCTCGGGGAGCATCAAGCCAGCGGTCAGGCGCTCGGGCGAGAGGTAGGTGCGGGCCACGCGCAGCAGGTCGTCCGCGCTCGCCTTTCGCACCGAGTCGAAGTAGGCCCCCTCGCGCTGCCAGTCCCCGGCGAGCACGTGAAAGCCTCCGAGCTTCGAGGCGCAGCCCGAGACGCTTTCGCGCTCGAAGTGTTCGGCCGTGAGGAAGTTCAGGCGTGCGCGCTCGAGTTCTTCTTCGGAGATGCGTTCGCAGCGCAGGCGCTCGACCTCTTCGGCGATTTCGCCAAGGGCCTGCAGCCCGCGCGCGGAGTCGGTCTCGGCGGTCACCGAGAAGAGCCCCGGGTCGAGCGGCGAGTACGAGGAGGAGTCGATGCGATCGACCGACCCGTTGCGATCCTTCACGCGCTGAACGAGGCGGCTCGATTCGCATTCGCCGAGCACGAAGGAGAGCAGGTCGAGGTGGAGCGCGTCCTCGTCCGGCGCCGCCGCGCCGATCCACGAGAGGTCAAAGCGCAGACCTTCGAAGGGGCGCGTTAGCACCGCCGGCCGCAGCGCGGTCTGGAGCGGTTCTGCGACCCGATTGCGGCGGGCGCTACCGGCCGTGGCGTCACCGAAGGCCTCTGCCACTTCTGCCGCGAACTCCCGGGCTTCGAAATCGCCGGCTGCCACCACCACCATGTTCTCCGGCGTGTACCAGCGCTCGAAGAAGCGGCGCACGCTCTCGCGTTGAAAGCCGGCGACGTTTTCCGGGGGGCCGAGGATCGGCCGGCCGTAGGCGTGGCTGCGGTAGGCCTCGGCGTAGACGGCTTCGCCGAGAACGTGGTACGGCGAATCTTCCGAGCGCCGGATTTCCTCGAGGACCACCTCGGTTTCGCGCGCGACTTCGTCCGGGTCGAAGATCGAATTGCGGACGGCATCGCTGAGCACGTCGAGGGCCACCGCGCGCGAGTCCGAGGGCAGCGTTGCGTAGTAGACGGTGACGTCGAAGGAGGTGTAGGCGTTGATATTGCCGCCGGCTCCCTCGATGGCCGCCGCCACTTCGCCGACGCCGCGCCGCTCGGTGCCCTTGAAGAGCATGTGTTCGTGAAAGTGCGCCAGGCCTTCTTCGCCGGGGCGCTCGTCCGCAGATCCGACGCGAACCCAGATCTGCAGGTTCACGACGGGCGCGGCGTGCATCTCGCGTGCGAGCAGGGTGAGCCCGTTGGGGAGCGTCTCGAAGTGGATCACGGGTGTCGTCACGGCGGTCGAGGATACCGCAGGGGCCGAGGAGCGGGCGGCGATTCCCTACCGTCTGGGGATGCCGGGTCCGGACCACAGCGTCGGTGTCTATCTCCACGTTCCTTTCTGTGAGCGCGTGTGCCCCTACTGCGATTTCGCGGTGGTGGGAGTGCGGCAACTCGAGGCCTCGGTGGAGGCGCGCTACGTCGAGGCGCTGCTGCGCGAACTCGATGCCCGCGCCGCGCTCTTTACCGGTCGCGCGCTCGCCACGATCTACTTCGGCGGGGGCACGCCATCGCTGCTCCAGCCGGCTTCGGTCGAGCGCCTGCAGGCTGCCGTACGA
>CAJXIC010000213.1 GCA_913054385.1 uncultured Pseudomonadota bacterium | reverse complement strand
CCCGTACTTCTTCAACGCCGGAGAGATCCAGGCGCCGATGGAAGCGCTCTAGCCTGCTGGTTTCAGCTGTAGGTTCGGGCCATCAGGGTGAGCACCCCGATGTAGCCGATCAGGAGCCAGAGCGGACGACTGCGAAGTGCGCGTTTCAAGGGTTGGCTCAGTCGCGCGCGCGGCGCAGGAAGGTCGGCTCTTCGGGGTCGCTGTCGTCGTCCGAGGACGACCGGCGGCGCAGGACGGCGGGGATGTCGTAGCCCCCATCCTCGTCGAAAGGCGAAACGAAGTCATCGACGCAGGCGGCGTCGACCGCTGACGATTTCGGAGCCGATGCACGGTGCTCCGCCTCGGAGCCGGCCTGGATGGCCTCGCCCTCGCCACGAATCGGCGTGACCTTGCCCTTCGAGAGCGGTCCGCCGCTGGACGAGCGCCGCTCGCGCCGACGGCGCCCGCGAGTCTCGCCGAGACCGGTCGCAATCACCGTCACGCGGACCTCGCTCTCGACCATCGACTCGTCGATCACCGCGCCGAAGATGATGTTCGCCTCTTCGTGGGCGGCCTCGTGGATCAGCATCGAGGCTTCGTTGACTTCGAAGAGAGTCATGTCGCTGCCGCCCGTGACGTTGATCAGGACTCCCTGGGCGCCGTCGATCGAGAGATCTTCGAGCAGCGGACTGGAGATGGCCTCGCTGGCCGCGTCGATGGCGCGGTTCTCGCCCCGACCGGCACCGGTCCCCATCATCGCCACGCCGGACTCGTTCATGACGGTGCGGACGTCGGCGAAGTCGAGGTTGATCAGGCCGTGGACCGTGATCAGGTCGGAGATGCCGCGTACTGCGTCGAGCAGTACCCGGTCTGCAAGCTTGAAGGCATCCTTCATCGCGGTGCCCTTGCCGGCGAGGGTGAGCAACCGCTGGTTCGGAATCGTGATCAGGGTGTCCACGACGTCGTACAGCTCCTCGATTCCGCGGTCGGCATTGCGCTCGCGCACCCGGCCCTCGAAGGGGAAGGGGCGGGTCACCACGCCGACCGTCAAGGCGCCGACCTCGCGTGCGATTTCTGCCACGATCGGAGCGGCGCCGGTCCCCGTGCCGCCCCCCATGCCGGCGGTCACGAAGACCATGTCGGTGCCGGTCAGTAGCTCGCGAATTCGCTCGCGCGATTCCATCGCCGAAGCGCGACCGCGGTCGGGCTCGGCTCCGCATCCGAGGCCGCCTGTCACCGCTGTTCCGAGCTGGATTCGCAACTGGGCCTGGTTGTGGGCCAGTGCCTGGGCGTCGGTGTTCCCGGCGACGAACTCGACGCCGGACAGACCCGACTCGATCATCGTATTGAGGGCGTTGCCGCCGGCGCCGCCTACGCCGAAGACCTTGATCTTCGCGGTCTGGCGTGCCGGGCCCTCAAATTCGAGGATCTCGGGCGTTTCGGTTGAGGCCGCGGCTTTCTTGGCAGGGGCGCTGCGCTTGCGCGTGCTTCCCCGGGCCTTGCGGCTCTGGCTCGCGCTGGTCTTCTTGGTCGACGCCTTGCGCCGACTCGTAGCCGTACGCGTACCGGTCTTCTTGGCCATCTCTCACCCCCGTGACGCGATTTCTCGCAAATGGCAACGGATCATACAAAAATTCTTGTCGTACGGCACCGCTTTACCTGCGATTCGCGCGCAATTGGCTCAATCAAATTCGTTGTAGAACCAATCCCGCATGCGCTGCTTCACCCGACCGAAGATCGAACCGTCGCGAATCCGAAATCGACTGCCGCGATGCGCCTGGCGCTGCGAATATCCGTAGAGCACCAGGCCGACCCCGGTTGCGAACATTGGACTGCGCACCACGTCTTGCAATCCGCCCACGTGCGTGGGCACGCCGCAGCGAACGGGCGTCTCGAAGATCTCCTCGGCGAGGTCTGCCATGCCCTCGAGCGCCGACGCGCCGCCGGTGAGGACCACCCCCGTCGGTATCTTGTCCTCGAGCTCGGCCTTGATCACCTCCTGGCGGGCCAGGGTGAGGATCTCCTCGACCCGGGGTTCGATGATCTCGCACAGGATCTTCCGCGAGATCTCCCTCGGATTGCGTCCGCCCACGCTCGAAATGGTGAGGACATCGTCGGTGGTGAGATAGCGCCCGGAGGCCATGCCGAACTTCTTCTTGATCCGTTCGGCTTCGTCGAAGGGCGTTCGCAGGCCCACCGCCACGTCATTCGAGAGCTGGGTGCCCCCGAGGCCGAGCACGGCGGTCTTCTTGATCGACCCCTCGCGGAAGACGGCGATATCGGTGGTGCCGCCGCCCACGTCGATCATGCAGACGCCCAACTCGCGCTCGTCCGCCGAGAGCACGGCTTCGGCCGACGCCAGGGGCTCGAGCACGATGTCGGCCACGTTCAGGCCCGCCCGATTCGCCGACTTGACGATGTTCTGGGCGCTGGTGACGGCGGCGGTGACGATGTGGATCTTGGCTTCGAGGCGGACGCCGCTCATGCCGAGCGGTTCCCGGATCCCGTCCTGATCGTCGATGATGAATTCTTGCGGGATCACGTGGATCACCTCGCGGTCCATCGGGATGGCCACGGCCTTCGCCGCGTCGATCACGCGCCTGACGTCCCCCTCGGTCACCTCTCCATCCTTCACGGCCACGACACCGTGCGAGTTGAAGCCGCGGATGTGCCCCCCGGCGATTCCCGCGTAGACCGTCGAGATCTCGCAGTCCGCCATCAACTCCGCTTCTTCGACGGCCTGCTTGATCGAATGGACCGTCGCGTCGATGTCGACGACGACCCCCTTGCGCAGACCCTTCGACGGATGGGTGCCGATCCCGATCACGTCGACTCCAGTTTCGGTGCATTCGGCGACGACCACGCAGATCTTCGTCGTTCCGATGTCGAGCCCCACGATCAACTCGTCCCTTGCCATGCGATTCCCCCCCCCAGGTGGACCGGATCGCCCGGTATCCCCCTCGTTGGGCGACTGGGCGCATCCGCGCTTCGCCGCCAGGTTGGACGCGTCTCTTCTCGAGATACGTCATGCGTTCCTTGATCCAAGGGTTTCAGGCCGCGCAACACCGCCTGGCCCTCGAAACGCAGGTCGACCTCGCCCCGGCCCGGGGGCAAAAGAAGATCTGCATCGATCAGGCGTTCGAGCTTTCGAAGCTGGGGGGCGATGGCGTCAAATTCTCCGAACTGAATCGCGATCCGACCGTCGGCGGTGGTGAGGTGCCACTCTTCGGGGGCGATGCCCTCGAGCGCCGGGATACGGATCCGGGCGCCCTTGAGGAGAGAGCGCTGCAGGGCCCTCAGGGCGGCATCCAATTCGAGGGCCTGCCGCAGCCGGCCGGCCCCAAAGGTCGTTGCAAGCGCCTCTGGCCCCTCGAAGTGCGCGAGACCCGGATCCGAGAGATCTTCCGGCTCGGCCGCCGCGAAGGCCACGCCGCGGGCGTCGATCAACCGCGGCGTTGCCGCCTTGGCCGCGTCGGGGGTGTGGAGCAGGGCCCGGGGCTGCCGCTCCTGGATGTCGATCAGCGCGGTCCCGCTGGGCAGTATCACTACCACCGCCGTCTCGACCCAGTCGAGGGCCCGCAGTTGCTGGGCGATCCGAGCGGGGTCGGCGCTCGCCAGCGGGGTGCTGCGCTCGAGACCGCTTTGCAGCGCGATCTCTTCTTTGTGCAGACGCGAAAGTCCGCCGATTGCCAGGTGCTCGACCCGCGGTACTCGTTGCTGCCAGGCTTCGAAGGCGCGGTGGCCCAGGGGCTTGGCGAAGAACATTCCGATCCCGGCGCACAGGCTCACGCCGAACACGACGACGGCCCACCAACCGGCCCGACCCGGTCCCCGGGGAGACCGCAGGTGGAGCCGCGAAGCGCCTTCTCGAGCCGCAATCTGTGCCAGCCGGACCTGGGTTCTCTGGCGCCGCTTCATCGCCTGGCGCTCGCGGCGTGAGCTGCGACCGCTTCGCCTGCGCACCATCAGGCCTCCCTCCCGACGATCTGGACCTCGGTTTCGAGGCACACGCCGTGGATTCGTTGCACCGCGTCCCGGGCGAGATCGATCAATTCGATTACGTCGCGCGCCGTAGCGCCGCCGCGGTTCACGATGAAGTTCGCGTGAAGCGTCGAGATCTCGGCGCCGCCGACGCGGGTGCCCTTCAGGTTGGCCGAGTCGATCAACTCGCCCGCGAAAGCGCCCTCGGGGTTCTTGAAGACCGATCCGCACGAAGGCTGGTCGAGGGGCTGGCTGCCGCTTCGTTGGTCGAGCAGGCGATCGACTTCGGCCCGGATCTCCGCGGAGGCCCTGGCTTCGGTGTGGAAGCGGGCCGCGGTGATGACGGCGCCCGCGACCGGGAGGCGAAAGTGCCGATAACCGAAATCGAGTTCCGCGCGCGGGGCGCAGCCTCTCGAGCCATCGATGGCGAGCCACTCGACTTCTAACACGACGTCCTTGATCTCGCGCGCGCCGATGCCCGCGTTCATCGCCACCCAACCGCCTACGGTGCCCGGGATTCCAGCGCCGAACTCGAGCCCGGCGAGCCCGTGCTCGATGCAGAACTTCGTGATCTGGCTGTGCGAGGTGCCCGCCTCGGCGCGCAGCGTCGTGCCCGAT
>CAJXIC010000212.1 GCA_913054385.1 uncultured Pseudomonadota bacterium | reverse complement strand
CGTGGGCCCCTTTGCCGAAGCCCTCGGTGGCGTCCCTGCGCTACTCTTGGGACTCGAGGATCCGGTCTGTAACGCCCACGGCGAGAACGAGAGCCTTCATCTCGGCGACTTCCGCAAGTCGATCCATGCAACGGCGCACCTCTTCGCGGAACTCGCTGCCACCCTTTCGCGCGGTTAGGCAAAGGCCTCCACCCCGCACGACCTTCGAGGAGGCTCTCTCCCATGTCCGAAATCGAAACGTCGCCGGACTTCGTTCGCGGCGCCTACCAGAAGATCGAAGAGCGGCTTGCCGTCGTGCGCGAGCGCCTGGGCCGACCGCTCACCTTCGCCGAGAAGGTCCTGCTGGGGCACCTTGCGGACCCTGCCACGCAGGAACTCACGCCCGGAGAGAGCTACCTGCAGCTGAGGCCGGACCGGATCGCCATGCAGGATGCGACGGCGCAGATGGCGTTGTTGCAGTTCATGCAGGCTGGGCGCGAAGACACGGCGGTCCCGACGACGGTGCACTGTGACCACCTGATCCAGGCCTACCGGGGCGCGGGTGACGACATGCAGGAGGCGCGCGCCACCAACGACGAGGTCTACGATTTCCTCCGGAGTTGTTCGGCGCGTTACGGGATCGGGTTCTGGGGACCTGGCGCAGGGATCATCCATCAGGTCGTGCTCGAGAAGTACGCCTTTCCGGGTGGAATGATGATCGGGACCGATTCGCATACCCCCAACGCCGGTGGTCTGGCGATGTTCGCCTGCGGAGTTGGCGGGGCCGACGCGGTCGATGTGATGGCCGATTACCCCTGGGAGGTTCTCTACCCGAAGCTCGTCGGGGTACATCTTTTCGGCGCACTCAGCGGCTGGACCGCACCGAAGGACGTGATCCTGAAGGTGTGCGAGATGCTCACGGTAAAGGGCGGAACGAATCGCGTCGTTGAGTACTTCGGCCCGGGCATCGAAGCGATCAGCTGTACCGGCAAGGCCACCATCACCAACATGGGCGCGGAGTTGGGCGCCACCACCTCGCTCTTTCCCTTCGACGAGCGCATGGCGCTCTACCTCGAGGCCACAGAGCGTTCCGATCTGGCGGAGCTGGCTCGCGCGAAGAGCGACCTGCTGCGGCCCGATCCCGAGGTCGAGGCGGACCCCGGGAGTTTCTTCGACGAGATCGTCGAAATCGACCTGTCGAAGCTCGAGCCCTATGTCGTGGGTCCGCACACACCGGACCTGGCACGTCCGGTCTCGAAGATGGCCGCCGCGGTCGCGAAGGAAGGCTACCCGCCCGAGCTTTCGTCGGCGCTGATCGGAAGCTGCACCAACTCCTCCTACGAGGACATGTCGAGAGCCGCCGACGTGGCGCGGCAGGCCGTGGCGGCGGGAGTCCGGGCACGCACGAAGCTCTTCTGCACGCCGGGGTCCGAGCAGATCCACAAGACGATCCAGCGCGACGGACAGATGAGCGACCTCGAGGCGATCGGGGCGCTGGTGCTGGCGAACGCCTGTGGCCCGTGTATCGGACAATGGCGGCGCGATGACGTCGAGGCCGGTGTGCCCAATTCGATCATCAGCTCCTACAACCGGAACTTCCCGAAGCGAAACGACGGCAACCCCGAGACGCTCGCCTTCATCGGGAGCCCCGAGGTGGTGGTGGCCTTCGCGCTGGCGGGCCGCCTCGATCGGAACCCCCTCGCCGAACCGATCCCGTGCGAGGGCGGCGGCGAGTTCCGGCTCGAGCCGCCCCAGCCGGCCCCCGAGATCCCCGAAAACGGCTTCGTCTTTTCGCGCGAGGGCTACGAAGAGCCGCCCGAGAGTCGCAGCGGTGTGAGCGTCGAAGTGCGTCCCGACAGCAAGCGCCTTCAGTTGCTCGAGCCCTTTGCGGCCTTTGACGGCGAGGATTTCGAACGCCTGCCGCTCCTGCTCAAGGCCAGGGGGAAGTGCACGACGGACCATATCTCGCCGGCGGGTCCCTGGCTGCGCTTTCGCGGGCACCTCGACAACATCAGCGACAACGTTTTTTCGGGCGCGATCAACGCCTTCACCGGCGACGCCGGGACCGGCAGTGATCCGCTTTCGGGCGAGAAGGCCGTGGCCTTCTCGAAGGTGGCGCGTCATCTCAAGGCCGAAGGGCTCCGCTTCGTGGTGGTAGGCGACGAGAATTATGGCGAGGGCAGCAGCCGAGAACACGCCGCCATGGAGCCGAGGCATCTCGGTTGCGCCGCGGTGATCGTTCGCAGTTTCGCGCGCATCCACCAGACCAATCTCAAGAAGCAGGGAGTTCTCCCGCTCGAATTTGCGAACCCCGACGACTACGAAAAGGTGCAGGAGGCCGACCGGGTGAGCGTTCTGGGTCTCTCCTCCCTCGAGCCCGGCGTACCGATCGAAGTCTGGTTCCACCACGAAGACGGGAGCGAAGATCGCGTGCAGGTCACGCACACGCTGAACGAAGATCAGATTGCCTGGTTCCGTGCGGGGTCGGCGCTCAACCTGCTCCGCCAGGGCGGCTGAGCGCGGAACGGTAGGCAGTTCTTCGTGACGCTCTTTGGAACGATTCGAGAGCGGTCGGCGGAAGTCAGCCGCCGCGCCGAGTCGGTTTTGATCGATGTCGATCGCGCTGGGGAGTTGGCCCGCGAAATCGCGGCTGCAGAGCCTCCCGACGACGACCTCGATCCGGGAGCGACACGTCTCGGCGACGCCGAGACCACACTCGCCTTTGTGGTGACCCTCGATGCGATCAATTTCGGTTCGGGCTGGTTTCCCCACCTCCAGAAACGCGGAAGCCTCTCGGGTTACCTCAGTGTTGCGACCGGTCTCCGGGAGCGCTTCGAGGACCGCGGTGCCTACAGCGCAGCGGAACTCTCGAACTTCCGGGTTTCCGAGTGCGCAGAGGTCCTCGGGCAGCAGGAGGTCTTAGCCGACCCTGCCGTCCTGGAACTGATGACGCTCTACACCCGGGCTCTTCGCGATCTCGGTCGATGGCTGCAAGAACGCTTCGACGGAAGCTTCGCGCGCTGCTTGGAACACGCCGACGGCTGCGCGGAATCGCTCGTGGAATGCCTGCTCGAAATGCCCTTCTACCGCGATGTCGGGCGCTATGCCGGGCTCGATATCCCCTTCTATAAGCGCGCCCAGATCACTGCGTCGGACCTGCATCGAGCCTTCGCCGGCGAATCCTTCGGGCACTTCGAGGACATCGACGAACTCACGCTCTTTGCGGACAATCTGGTTCCCCACGTTCTGCGCCGGGCCGGTGTGCTCCACTACACGCCCGAACTCCTCGCGCGAATCAATGCGGGGGAAGACCTCGAGGTGGGCTGCCCGGAAGAAGTCGAGATCCGCGCGAGCGCCGTCCACGCGGTCGAGTTGATGGCCGAAGCCCTCGGCTCCACCGGCATGAGACCGCGCGAACTCGACGGTCACCTGTGGAGGAGGGGGCAGAGCCCCGAGATGAAGGCCGAACCGCGTCATCGCACGCGCTGCGCCTTCTATTGATCGAGCACGCGCCGCGGCAGGGTGGCTTCGTCGACTGTGGTCTGCGCGTGGGCAACCGCCACGATGCCGTCGGCGATGGCGTCGATCGATCCGATCGGGAGGCCCAGGAACGCGAGCGCCTCGCGAGTTCGCTTTTGGACCCGCGCGGCCTCGAGGTCGCGGGGCAGCTGATTCAGTAGGAACGCCTGGCGGTCGCCGATGCGGTCGAGGGCGGGACGAAGATCGCGGACCAGGTCAAGGGACGCACCGGGCTGGGGACCCGCATCGGTTGGCATCTGCTGCTGGAGCGTTTTCGCGGCTGCGATCTGCGCTTCGAAGAAGGCGCGGACGGCGGCGGGGGCCGGCGCGTGGGTCTTGAGGGTGTGCGCTTCCGCGATGCACCGGGCCACTGCGCGATCCAGCACCTGGGTTTCGCGTGCGGAGTCGGTCAGCAGGCTCCCACTGGCGGCCTTCGAGGCCGCCACCAGGGGCATCAGGGAGAGTCGTTCGTCGACACTCGCGAGCAGTGCCATCAGCACAGACGCCGGTCTGGGCCTTGCGGCGCGACCGAGATGGATGCGCCGCAGGCGGTCGAGGGTGCCATCGGCTTCGGCTTCGAGCAGCCAGATATCGAGATCCCGGGCCAGGTCTTCGCGGTCGACTCGCACCAGATAACTTTTGGTGTCGCGGGTGAAGGGCCCGCGACGTTCGAGATGCTCGTGCCCCAGTTGCCAATGGGGCGCCTCGAAGGTGTCGGTGATGACCGCGTCCACCTCGCCGGCGATGAGCAGGTCGGGGACGGCATCGTTTTTGGCCACCGCCTGGATCTGTGCCGCGGGAAAGCGTTCACGCGTGACGCGCTCGAGATGGCCCCCGCGATTGACTCCGATCACGACACCCTCGCGATCGAGGTCGGAAAGCTCGCGGAAGCGCCCGGCGTCACGCACCAGGGCCACCGCCCCTGCGATGGCAACGGGGATCGTGTAGCGGCCCACCAGCGAGCGTTCCGGGCGCTGGGTGACGCCACTCATCGCGACGTCGAAGCGCCCGCCGGCGAGGTCTCTTCGCAGATCGGGCCAGCGGAAGGGGACCCACTCGATCTCCAGGCCGCGATCGCGGGCGT
>CAJXIC010000211.1 GCA_913054385.1 uncultured Pseudomonadota bacterium | reverse complement strand
CAATGCGACGTGGCGAACCACTTCGGAAGTGAGCGCGCTAGTTACAACTCTGTACCGGGGGTGGGAGATATAGCGAACCCGCTCTTCCCGGGGGCGAGCCGCGGTCAGGCCTACGGCGGATTTTTACCCCCCCTCCCGACGAATGTCTTCGACCCGGCCAACACGCTTACTTCTATCTGGTACAGCAACCAGTGCAATAACAATCAGCTCCTCCCGGAGGCCAACGGCGGACAGGGCCTGCCCCAGTGTGCCCAGTTCCAGCGGAAGCAGTTCGGAACTCCCTACGGGACGATCGGAACTCCCTACGTTCCGGTCTACGCCCAGGGTGTCGGTCATCCCTTCACGGGCCAGCCCTGGTCGAACGAGATGGCCGCCTTCTCGTGGAACATGCTGACGTTGCTGGTGGCGTCGTCTGCCGAGTACCAGGACCTGAAGATCCCCCGGCGCATCCAGGGGGTCAATGATTACAATTACTACGAGTTCCCGCAGACCTATAGGCAGCCGCTGGCCTACGCGACCTTCGACCCCAACGATCCCGACAACGCCGCCGTGATCGCACAGATCCGCGCGCTCGATCCGCTCTCGCCCAACGAGGATAACTTCGACGAGCTCCAGGCGTTGCGACAGGAGCTGCAGCCGATCTGCTCGTTCATCACCACCAAGACCTGCGGCACGGTGACGGCGCTGATGGGCCTGGCCGGGCAGGGCCCGCCGGTGGTGCGTGCGGGGGGCAACGGAACCTACGGCCGGCGCTGTGCGATCTGGTCCTGCGGTGGACAGATCACCCTCGACTACGACAAGCGCAACGTGCTCGGCTTCGGTGCGGACTACGCCGAGGACTACACGAAGTCGAACTGGGGTCTCGAGTGGACCTGGATTCCGGACGTGGCCTACGGCGACTCGGCCTCCGAGAGCATGATCACGCGGGTCGACACCTTCAACCTGACACTCTCGGTGGATCGTCCGACCTTCATCAACTTCCTGAACCAGAACCGGACCTTCTTCATCACGACCCAGTGGTTCTTCCAGTACATCGACGGCTACCGGCAGAGCTTCACTACACCGCGCGGTCCGTACAACGTCCTGGGCATCCTCTTCATCCAGACGGGTTACTTCCAGGATCGCCTGCTGCCGAAGCTCACCCTGGTCTACGACGTAAAATCGGTCTCGGCGGCGGTCATCGCGGAGTTCACCTATCGCTTCAGCGACACCTTCTCGATGGCCTTCGGGACGGCGTTCTTCATGGGCCGTGAGTTCCTCACCGACATGTCGGTGAACCCGCTGGCCTACGGAAACCGGTGCAACTCGGACGAGTGCGGCGGGCACCCCTACAAAAACTCGACGACCCCGGGTCTCGGGATCGTTCGCGACCGCGACGAGGTCTTCTTCCGGCTCCGTTACACCTTCTAGCCAGCGGACCGGGACGCCAAAACGACGTCCCGGTTTCCGTTGCTTCAGTGGTTGCGCATGAGTGCGTTGGCCGAACTCATGAAGCGGCGCTTGCTGGCGGAGAAGGGGATCGAGCGCAGGTCGAAGGACTCGCGCCGCCAGCCGCCGCGCCCGGCCAAGGCGTTGTAGAACGAGGCGGCCACCGGTTCGAAGATGGCGGCCTGCTTTCCGCCGGGCCAGTCGGGGTAGTCGAAGACGTCGCCGCTGAAGCGATGCGCGAGGATGCCGATATTGAGCAGGCGCCGACGATCGGTTCGCGTGATCCAGTAGAGCGGCTGAAGCGTCTGGTAGTCGATGTAGATCGTGACCGTGCGTAGGGTCGAGTTGCGCTCGAGCAGGGCCCCCTCGATCACCACCGCCCGGCGCACGTCCCAGGTGTCCGATGCCAGCGAGAGGCCACTAAACCCGAAGTTCCGGTCGGGGCGCCCCGGGAAGCCGTCCTTCCGGAGATTGATCGGCGCGAGGATGTCTCGCTCCCCCTTGTAGCGCCAGACGTAGGCGTTGGGACGCAGCGAGATCCCGGTGAGACCGCGCTCGACGTGGACCGTGGTGGCACTGGATTGGCTGGCAGTGGGGTTGATCGAAGCCGAGCCGCCGCCCATGGGGTCGCCGAAGGCCATGCCGCCGCCGCCACTGTCGCCCGAGTAGCCATAGCTCGGGAAGTAGAGGCCATCGACATAGCCCGAGGAGGCGCGCCGCACTTTTCGCATGGTCGGCACGTAGACAAAGGTGTCGTCGGAGGTCTGCCAGGCTTCGCGAGAATCCGCTGGGCGCATCTGGCGCCAGGAGAGGAAGCGCGCGTCGAAGGGCTTCTTGAACTCGCCGCCTGCGATGAACGTGCGCTTGGAGCCCAGCTCGAGGTGATAGCCGTCGTCGGGGTGGTCCGAACGAGCGCTGGTCTGGAGCATGAAAAAGACGCCCTCGTAGGTCTGCGCGGTGCCGATCCGCGTGGGATAGTCGACGATCCGGAAGCGACCGGAGAAGCCCGCGCCGCGGAAGCGATTTTCGAGATTCCAGGCCCACTTCGTGGCGGCATCGGGCGCCTTCGGGTCGATCCCAGCGGGGGGGAAGGGCACCCCAGCGGTGTAGCTCTCGAGGTTTCCGTCGGCGTCGAGCTTCGGCTGCCCGCTGAACTTCTGGGTGGCCGCCTCGTAGAAGCTGGGAATGGCATAGCGGCGGTGGCAGGGCCCGATCTCCATGCTCATGCCCTCGTGGAAAAAGACCTCGCGGTGCCTCCAGATCTCGGGCGGTAGCAGCGAGCGCAGCAGCAGCAGGTCCTCGGCGCGGATCTTCATCCCCGTCTTGATCAGGATCGGGGCGGCATCTACGTCGTCGGCGCCACGGCCGGGCACCCCGGTGACCGCCGGGCAATCGCCCTCGTCGGGGGGCACGGCGGCGGACTCGAGGGCCAGGGCGAAAACGGCGGCGAGGACAGCACCGGCGATGCCTTTGCCTCGCCCTGCGCGCGGCGTAGTTTCGTTCGGTCGGAGGCAGGGGCTTTGCATTTCGGCGGGATCATAACACTGGCCCCTTGTGGATCCCGGTGCGAGCGTGCGACCCTCGCCACGTGTCCGATCGACTCCGCATCCATGTCGAGCCCCTGCTGCGCGACTCGGCCCTCGTCCTCGCTTTCAGTGGCTGGAACGACGCGGGGGAGTCGGCCACGTCGGCGCTCGAATTTCTCGACCACGCGATCCAGTCAGTCCCGCTTGCGGACATCGATCCCGACGAGTTCTACGATTTCGTCCTGCGCCGCCCCGATGTCGCCATCGGCGAGGATGGCGTGCGGCGCATCGAGTGGCCGGGCTTCGGCTTTCGCTACGGCTCGGTCGATTCCACGCGCGAACTGGTGACGGGTCTCGGCGCGGAGCCCAACCTGCGCTGGTCGGCCTTCAGCGACAGCGTCGTCGATCTCTGCAGCCAACTGGGGATTGGGCGCGTCGTGTTGATGGGGGCTTATCTCGCCGACGTCGTCTACAGCCGCCCCGTCCAGGTGACGGGCTCGGCCAGCGATTCGGAGGTGCTGGCGAAGAGCGGCATCGTCGAGTCGGGTTACGAGGGGCCAACGGGGATCGTCGGCGTGCTGGCGGATCGGTTGGTCCGAGAGGGGGCGTCGGTGCTCAGCCTGTGGGCGGGTTTGCCGCACTACATCGAGGCCTCGCCCAACCCGCGCGGCTCGTTGGCGTTGATCCAGGCACTTTCGCAGCACCTCGGCGTGGTGATCGACGACGGTCCCCTGTGCAAACGTGCGGCGGAGTTCGAACAGAAGATTGCCGAGACGGTGGCCGACGATTCCGAACTCGCCGACTACGTCAAGCAACTCAAGCGCCGCGACTTCGCGCAGTAGCGTCCCCGGGAGCGGACACGGGAGCGTGTCGTTGGTTGCAGGCGGCCACGGTCCGGGCGGCCGCTCGGCGACTCGCAATCGTCAACGGGTCGCTCTTGGATCGCGGACGCCTCTGGTCTTGCCAGCCTGACGGGAAGGTCGAAGCGCTGCGAGCGCTCGCCTCGAACCCCCCGGACACGCGTCCGCTCGGGCCGCTGGTGCGAGCTGAGAAGGCGCACCTCGACCGAAATTGCGTCGCTACCGGAGTGACACACCCGCATGCCTGCCCGGCCCCGGGCGCTAGTCGATCTCGATTGACTCTTCGATCAACATCACCGGGATGTCGTCCTCGACGAGGTAGAGGATGCGGCCGTCCTCGCGCAGCAGGCCCTCGGTGATGGGCCCCCCGACGACGTCGCCGCCGCGGTTGCGCAGTTGGCCGGCCTGCGCCGCCTGGTTCAGGCGCTCCAGCAGCTCGGCATCGGCCAGGGCAACCGGCTGGCGCGTTTCCGGGCAGACCAGGATTTCGAGTAGGGCGCTTTCGACGGCCATCGGGTTCCTCCAGCGCGGACAGGCGGTGTCCGGGCGGTAGCGGGACTTCCGTGGGGCGGAAAATTCAAGGTATGGATTCCGCCTCGAAACGCAAGCTCCGCAGGAGGGGCGCTCTGGGCGCGTTCGAGTTCGGCTCGGTCCCGTGCAACGATTCGCTGCGCCGCTGGAGCCCACTTCCCAGGCCCAATTCCTTGACGGTCCAAGGCCGAAAAGGCTACCAACGGGCCGCCCGAGATGGCTTTCCGAGGCGGGGTTCTGTGCCTCGTGC
>CAJXIC010000210.1 GCA_913054385.1 uncultured Pseudomonadota bacterium | reverse complement strand
TAATAGACGTCGAAGTCGATCCCGATGCGTTCGAGAGTCACTCGGATTTCGGCGAAGATCTGGCGCTCCGCGACTTCCCGGAAGCCCGCTTCGGCATCCTCGTCGAGCCACGCTTCGCCGTGCTCCGATACGATTTCGCGTGCGATTCCGACCAGATACTCTCCTCGATAACCATCCGCCGGGAACTCGACCGGCAGGCCATCCACCTGTTTCCACGAGGGGTCCTCGGGATCCACCTCCGGGGCCGGAGGCGCGGCCGCGCGCCCCAGGAGTTCGCGGTAACGAGCGCGAAGCGACTGGCCGAGCACGCGCATCTGCCGACCGGCATTGTTGAAGTAGTACTCGCGGGTGACTTCGAAGCCACTGAAATCGAGCAGCCGTGCAATGCAATCGCCCAAAACCGCCTGACGACCGTGCCCTGTGCTGAGGGGACCCGTCGGGTTTGCCGAGACGAACTCGACCTGGACCTTCTTCCCCCGGCCGGTCTGTGAGCGCCCGTAGTCGCTGCCCGCCTTCACGATCGCAAGCAGGACGTCGTGCCAGCGGGCCTCGGCGAGCCAGAAGTTGATGAAGCCGGGACCTGCGATTTCGACACGATCAAGAAGCCCCCCGGCATTCCCGAGTGCTTCGATCAAAAGCGCAGCGATCTCCCGCGGCGGGCGACCGAGGTCTTTCGCAAGCGGCATCGCGACGTTGCACGCGTAGTCGCCATGGGTCTTTTGGCGCGGCCGATCCAGGACAACCCTGGGAGCCGTCGCATCGCCACCCAAGTCCTCCAGGATCCGGGCGAGAGCGACTTCCAGCTGCGCTTCGAGGGCTTCCTTCATCGCGCGCAAGGATCGCGTTCGAAACCGATTTCGTCAAAGAAACCGAAGCCCTGCAAGGCCGCAGCCCTCGCCTCAGCGGTGCGGGAGAGCGGCTTGAAAGCGCACGAGGGTCTCGCCGGGACGGGCCAGCACCAGATCCTCGCGAATCGCCCGCTCGATCGCCCCGCCGTCGCCCTCGAGGCCGACGATCTGCTGGCGGAGCGCGTCATTCGCCCGGGTTCCGACATCGATTCGATGCTCGACTGCATTCAGTTCGCCTCGGAGTTCAAGCCAGGCCGCCACACCCGTCTCGGCGTCGGCGGCGCTGATCACCAGCGTCGCCACCAGGGCGACACGGAGCCAGATGCGCGGTGTGAGCAGCGATCGGACCACCGTCTTACCTCGAACGCAGCGAAACCCTTCCCCGGCACTCGAGCGGTCCCCCCTGGCCCGCGAGCGCCCACAAGGCGGAGAGTAACCGATGTTTCAAGAAGCGTCCCGCGCGGCACCCCGCCCGACCTCAGCCAGCGTGCGGGAGGAGCCTCGCGATCCGTTCCGAATACACCGGGGCATCCCAATCGCGCGGCCCGACATAGCGCTCGATCACGTCTCCCTCGGGCCCGATCAGCAGCGACTCGGGAAAACCCATCGTCTGGTAGCGCTTCGCGATCTCAGATTCGGGATCGAGGGCGATCGGAAAGCGCAACCCGAGGCGTTCCCGGAACGCCTCCACCGCTGCGGGGTCCTCGTCCACGGAAACCGCCACCAATTCGAATCCGCGCGGCGCCAGACGGTCGTAGAGCCGTTGCATCGACGGCATCTCGTCTTCGCAGGGCTCGCACCAGGTGGCCCAGAAGTTCAGCAGCACCACCCGGCCGCGAAGTGCCTCGAGGTCGACCCAGTCGCCCGAACCTGCCGGGCCGGTACCCGCCACCAGCGGCAAAACGAACCCAGGCGCGGCATCGCCTCGCACCAGACGCTTTGGTAGATCTTCCCCGATCAGCACCAGGCCGGCAGCGACGAGCAGAACACACCCGCCGAGCACCCATGCACCCAAGCGTCCCCCGCCCGAAGCCGAAGCCTCCTCCGGAGCGCTCAGGATGCGTCCGCCGAGCCTTCCGTCCCGCTTTCAGGCCGATCGACCAGTTCGATGATCGATATCGGCGCGGCGTCCCCGACACGCGTGCGCAGTTTCATGACGCGTGTGTAGCCGCCCGGACGGTCGCGAAAGCGCTCGGCCAGCTCGCCGAAAACTTTCGCCGTGATGCCCTTCGACTGGATCGTCCGCAGGGCGGTGCGCCTGGCGTGTAGGTCGCCGCGCTTTCCGAGGGTGATCATCCGCTCGGCCACCCGTCGAAGATCTTTCGCCTTTGCATCGGTTGTCTCGATTCGCTCATATTCAAGGAGCGAAGTCACCATGTTTCGGAAGAGCGCGCGACGGTGCGACGTGCTCCTCCCCAGCTTGCGTCCAGACTTACGGTGCCGCATCGATCAGGCCTCGCGCTGCTCGCGCATCGTGTCGAGATCGCTGCGAGACGGAAGGTTTTCGACGGTCTGCCCAAGGACCAGCCCCATCGAAGCAAGAATATCCTTGATTTCGTTGAGCGACTTCCGACCGAAGTTCTTGGTCTTGAGCATCTCGGACTCGGTCTTCTGGATCAACTCTCCGATGTAACGGATGTTGGCATTCTGTAAACAATTCGCGGAGCGGACCGAGAGCTCGAGTTCGTCGACGGAACGCAAGAGCGCGGGATTGAGCGGCTCGGGCTCGTCCCCGAGCGGCAGCGGCGCTTCGTCGGATTCCTCGAAATTGATGAAAATCGAGAGCTGCTCCTTCAGGATCTTCGCAGCAAAAGCAACCGCACTCGCGGGGTCGATGGCGCCGTTGGTCCAAACCTCGAGGCTGAGCCGGTCGTAATGGGTCTCGCGACCGACACGAGCGGGCGTCACCGAGTAGTTGACGCGCTGCACCGGCGAGAAGATCGAGTCGATCGGAATCGCGCCAATCGGCATGTCCTCCACCTTGTTCCGCTCGGCGGGGACGTAGCCCTTCCCGTAGCCCACCGTGGCCTCGATCTCGACCTCGCCATCGGGCTCGACCGTACAGATCTTGTGATCACCGTTGAGCACTTCGACCGTCTGATCATCGGAGATCAGATCGGATGCCAGGAGCACGCCTCCGCCCTTCTTGTGCGCGCGCAGAACCTTCTCAGGCTCCGCATGGCCCCGCAGCGACACTTCCTTGAGGCTGAGGATGATATCGCTCACATCCTCGATCACGCCCGGAACCGTGGAGAACTCGTGGAGCACCCCACCAATTCGCACGCGCGTGATCGCGGCACCCCGGAGCGACGAGAGCAGAACGCGCCGCAAGGCGTTTCCGAGTGTGACGCCAAAACCGCGCTCGAGAGGCTCGCAGGCGAAACGCCCGTACTGGCTCGTCTCCTCCTCGAGTTCGAGGCGGCGGGGCCGGATGAATTCTCGCCAGTTCTTTGCAATTAGATCCTGCTGCATGGGATCCTCCAGATATTCGGTAAGTGATGCTCGACGAAGCTCAGCGCGAATAGAGTTCCACGATGAGCTGCTCGTCGATGGGTAGAGTGATGTCTTCGCGGGCCGGGAGCTGAACCACCGTACCCGTGAAGTTGTCTTTGTCCAGTTCGATCCACTGCGGAATGCTGCGACCCTCGACGGTGTCAAGGGCGGCTGAGATCCGCTCGACCTTCTGCGATTTCTCGCGCAGGCTCACCTGCCACCCCGCGCGAACGATCATCGAAGGCGTCATGGCCTTGCGTCCGTTGACGTTGAAGTGACCGTGACGCACGAGCTGTCTGGCCTCGGAGCGCGAGGTCGCAAAGCCCATCCGGAACACGACATTGTCGAGACGCCGCTCGAGCAGTATCAACATCTGCTCGCCGGCCCGCCCCTTCATGGCGGCGGCCTTCTTGAAGTTGCTACGGAACTGGCGCTCGAGGAGGCCGTACATCCGCTTGACCTTCTGCTTTTCCCGCAGCTGTATCCCATAATCCGAGAACCGCATGCGGCCCTGGCCATGGATCCCCGGCGGATAATTGCGTTTTTCAATTGCGCATTTTTCGCTGTAGCAGCGATCGCCCTTGAGGAAGAGCTTCGCTCCCTCGCGGCGACACAGCCGACAAACTGAACCCGTGTAACGTGCCATTCTTCTTCTCCGGCCCTATACCCGTCGCCGCTTCGGCGGCCGGCAGCCATTGTGGGGGATCGGGGTGACGTCCCGAATCAGTGTGATTCGCATGCCAGCCGCCTGGAGTGCGCGCAAGGCCGATTCTCGTCCCGCGCCAGGGCCCTTGACGTAGACGCCGAGGGTTCGCACCCCGTGCTCCATCGCCCGCTTCGCGCAATCCTCGGCCGCCATCTGGGCTGCGAAGGGGGTCGCCTTTCGGGACCCCTTGAAACCCTGCTGACCAGCACTTCCCCAGGCGAGCGTATCCCCGCCGACATCAGTGATGGTGATCACGGTGTTGTTGAAGGTCGACTGGATGTGCGCCACGCCCGTTTGGACGTTCTTCTTGACCTTCTTTTTTCCACGTGTTTTTTTTGCTGCCATTGATCTTCCAGGTTCCAGATTGATGGGAATGAGTTCGACGAGATCTGCGGGGCCCCGGGCCGCTCGGCCCGCTGGCTCTACTTCACCGGCTTCCGCTTGCCGGCGACGGTCTTCTTCGGACCCTTCCGGGTGCGTGCGTTCGTGTGGGTTCGCTGACCGCGAACAGGCAACCCCCGGCGGTGCCGAAGCCCCCGGTAGCAGCC
>CAJXIC010000209.1 GCA_913054385.1 uncultured Pseudomonadota bacterium | reverse complement strand
GACTCCGCGAATGCGCAGCAGCTAAAGGGCGCTGCCCTCGAGGGCCTCGGCAACGCCGAGGACGCCGAAGGTCACTACCGCCGGGCGATCGAGTTGTCGCCGGATAAGCCTGAATTGGTGCTCGATCTCGCACGACACCATATGCGGCGCGAACAGAACGAAAAGGCCGAAGTGGCGCTGAAGCAATACGTCGAGATCGAGAAGGGCTGGAACTCAGCCGTTCAACTCGCGCGTTTCTACGCCTCGACCGAACGTCTCGATGAAGCCGAAGCCGCCGCCCGGATGGGGATCGAGCGAAACGAAGACGAATCGTCTGCACCCTACCTGGCACTGGCGACGCTCAAGCGGCAGCAGGGCCTGATCGACGAGGCCATCGAGATCCTCGAACAGGGGATCGAGGAATCGAAGCGCGATACCGTGATCTTCTACGAACTCGCCCGCATCTACGCCAGCAGGGGGGACAGTGAGCGCGCCGACGCGTTGATTATTCGAGCGACCGAAGCCGACCCCGAGGACCCGCAGGGTTTCCTCGTCCTGTCTCAATACCGAAGTGGTCTCGGGGATCGTGAAGGCGCGCTCGAGGCCGTCGAACGCGCCCTCGACGTCGGCCCCGATGACCACCGGGCGATCCTGCGCAAGGCCGAACTCCTGACCGAGCGCGGCTACCGCGAGAAGGATTACGCGAACCTACAGGAAGCGCGAAAGCTCACAGATCGCATCCTCGAAGAGAAGGCTTCGAATGCCGATGCGCTCTTTGTCCGTGCGAAGATCGAGATGGCCGAGGGGGCACCGGATGCAGCGATCCTTTCGCTGCGCTCGGCGATCAACACCCGGCCCGGCTGGTCCGAGGCCCACTTCCTGCTGGGCTCGGCGCTGGCCCTTCAGGGAGATCGCTCCGGGGCACGAATCGAATTGGCGCGCAGCCTGGAACTGGGAGCCAAGAACCCCGAGGCGCGTCGGCTCCTCACCGCGATCCACATCGAACTCGGCGAGCACGAGTACGCGATCGAACAGGGACGCGCCTACCTCGCGATGAAGCCGGATGTGATCCCGGTACGCATCCAGGTGGCCCAGAGCCTGGTGAACCTTGGCAAGGTCAAGCAGGCCTTCGAGGAACTCCAGTTGATTGACGAGGAGGCGCGCACCGCCGACGTTCATTACGCCCTCGGTCGCCTCTTCATGGTGCGCGGCGAACTCGAGGAGGCGCGGGGCGAGTTGCACCTGGCCAATGAGATGATGCCGAACCGTCCCGAGGTGCTGCGCTCGATACTGCGCCTCGACCAGGTCACCGGAAATCTCGCGGAATCGATTGCGTACCTGGAGACCTCGCTCGAGACCGACCCGGCGAACCCGAACCTCGTCCAGATTTTCGGGGAGGCCCTGCTGCTGAATGGCGACAAGGAACGTGCCGAGCAGATGTTGATTCGCGCCACGCAGTTGGCGCCCGACGATTCGGGCGTCTTTCGGCGGTTGGCGGGCTACTACCAACTGGCGGGAGATCACCCGAAGACCATCGAAGCCCTCGAGGCGGCTTCGGCGATTCGGCCCGACCTCGCCGGCGTTCACCACTCCCTCGGCGTTCTCTACGAATCGACCGGACAGCTCGAAAAGGCGATGGAGCGTTACGAGAGCGCGATCCTTCACGGCGAGGACATGGGCGAGTCGAAGAACAATCTCGCCTACCTGCTGGTCGAGCGCGGGGGCTCTCTCGACCGCGCCCTCGAATTGGCACAGGAGGCGAAGGCCCTGCTTCCCGACAATCCGAACGCGGCCGACACGCTCGGTTGGGTCTTGCACAAGCGCGGTGTTTCCTCCGCGGCGGTGGGCTATCTCGAGGAGGCCGAAGCCGGGATGCCCGAGGGCTCGTCCGGGCGGGAATTTGTGCAGTACCACCTCGCGCTCGCCTACGAGTCGACCGGCAATACCGATCGCGCCGGCGAGAAACTCGGCGCCGCGCTCAATGGCCTCTCCCAGCGGCGGGAGCGGGCGAAGGCAGCCGGCAAGTCAGTGGCAGACCCCGAATGGGAGGCGGCGGCGCTCGAGATGCAGAAGCGGCTGCCGGCGAACCCGAAGAGCTAGTCCGAGATTTTGCGGCCACTGGGCCATCAAGCCGGCCGCCACCCCGCCCGAGAAAGGTTCTCGATCTGTCCCGAGTCGTTTCGGTGAAGGCGCTCCAGGGAGTGCGCTCGCCGGGTTGGCTCCGGGGAGTTGGCCTCGAGGAGATCGGCGATGAGACTGCGAAACCCGCCCGGCGTCGGCTTCCTTGCGACGGTGTGCGTTCTCTGCGCGTGGGCGGGGGCGAGCCCGGCTGAAGTTCCGGCAGGCGCCCGGGCCTCGCAGGGGGTGACGCTGGGCCCGGAAGTGACCGACCGCGAGGGGCGCACGGGTCGCCTGCACCGCGTCGTTCCGGGCGACACGCTCTGGGACATTTCGGAGACCTACCTGGGAACCGCCTGGGTGTGGCCCTCGGTCTGGCATGAGAATGCCGACATCGCCAACCCGCACCGGTCTTCCCCGGCGACATCATCTGGATCAGCCGCACCGCAATGCGCGTGCTCGACCCCGACGAGGGTGCCGCACTCTGGGCCGCTGCCAGGGCCAGGCCGCAGCGATCCGCGGCGCGGACACCCCGCGCGTCCGGCGCCGGCCTCGCCCCGCAGCTCCGTCGAGCCGCTTCGGGGTTCGGCTTCGTTTCGGAGGAAGATTTCGAGGCCGCGTCGAGCATCGTCGACAGTCCCGAAGAGCGCACCTGGCTCGCCGCCGGCGACGAGGTCTACATCGGACTCGGCCAGGGCCAGGTGGCGCGCGGCGACCAATTCCGAATCTTCCGCGAGCCGCTGCCGGTTCGGGATTTCGAGAGCGGCCGTCGCATCGGATTCTACGTCGAGGTCGTGGGACGGCTCGCGGTGCAGGAACCGGGGGAATCGTCCTCTCTCGCGCGCATTCTCGAATCGAATGCGGAGATCGCCCGGGGCGACCGGCTGGCCCGGGGGCACGACGAGAACAGGTGGTCGGAGCCCTCGTCCGGGCCGCCGGCCGTTGTCGCAGGTCACATCGTCTTCATTCCACCGCTTCGCAGCCTGATCGGTACCCGCGACGCGGTCACCCTCGATCGTGGCCGCTCCCACGGGCTGCGCCGGGGAGACCGACTCGAGGTCTATCTCGAGGGCTCGCCGAAGCGGGATCGTGTGAGCGGGGCCACGGTGCACACACCGGACCATGTGCTGGCCGAGTTGGTGGTGGTCGAACTCGACGAGGAGGTCGCCATCGCCGTCGTTTTCGACACGCGCCGTGCGCTGCGCGTGGGAGATGCCTTCCGCACGCGACCGGCTCCGGTCCTCGCCCGGCGCGGGAGCGATCGCGCCCAGCGCTGAAAGGGGTCGTCGGGTTCGGCCCCCCGGGCTTCGTGAGCACCCGTGGCTTGAGAAGCGCGCGGTGTTCGCTATCTCTCCGTCTCCCCGGTCCCGGGGAGTTCTCCCTTGCCCTTCGACTTCCGTACGACCCGGGACGAAGATTTCGTCTTCGACTGCGTAGCGCTCGATCCCGATCGCGAGCCGCGCCTGCGTGACTGGCTCGACCTGCAGGAAACACTGAGCCTGCAACCCGAGCGCGCCCGCGACCTGCTCGAAGCCAGCGCCGGCCCTGCCGAGGCGTTGCAACACTGCGTGAACGCGCGGCGCTCGAGTCGCCGCGAAGCCGAGGCACGCCTTTCGAAACTGCGGCGCCTGCGGGTGCGCGCACTGCCCTGGCTCTCCGCGGCCTACCCGCTGCAGTTGGCGCGGCTCCCGGACGCGGCGCCGCTGCTGCTGCTGCGCGGCGCCGGTGCAGTCGAAATCCTCGAGGGCCCCTGCGTGGCGATCGTCGGCGCGCGCGCCGCCACCGTCGAGGGGAAGTCGCTGGCCTTCGAACTCGGGCAGAGTCTCGCCCGGGCGGGCGTCGTGGTGGTCTCTGGGATGGCGCGGGGGATCGATGCCGCCGCCCACGAAGGGGCACTCGACGCAAAGGGCGTGAGCGTCGCGGTCCAGGCCTGCGGCCCCGACCGAATCTACCCACCCGAGCATCGCGGCCTCGCAGGTCGCATTGGCGAGCGCGGGTTGGTGCTGAGCGAGATGCCCCTCGGCACCCCCCCACGCGCTCCCTACTTCCCGCTGCGCAACCGGCTGATCAGTGGGCTCTCGCGCGCAGTCGTGGTGGTCGAGGCGCGAGAGAAGAGCGGTTCGCTGATCACCGCGCGCCACGCCCTCGACCAGGGGGTGGAGGTGTTGGCCGTTCCGGGCCGGGTCGCCGCCCCCACCAGCATGGGACCGAACCGCCTGCTGATCGACGGCGCGCGTCCATGCCTCGGAGGCGATGACCTGCTCGAGGCGCTGGGTTTCGATGCCGCCGCCCCGGCCCCTGCGGCCACCCAACCGGCCTACGGTCCGCTGGCAACGCAAATCCTCGCGGCCCTCGTCGAAGCGCCCGCGACCCCGGACGAGTTGGCCCAGCGCCTGGCCCTCAGCGCCAGCGCCCTCGCTCCCGAACTTCTCGAACTCGAACTCGAAGGCGCGATCCAGCTCGAGCGCGATGGCCGCTACTGGGTGGCGAAGGGAGTGGGGGGCTCTT
>CAJXIC010000208.1 GCA_913054385.1 uncultured Pseudomonadota bacterium | reverse complement strand
GGCGAGATGATCCTACGCAACATCATCGAGATGGCGGGAATGACCAAGCACTGCGACTTCCTCGAGCAGGTGCAGACGCCCGACGGCGGTCGGCCGGACATCGTGGTCAACCTTCCGGGAAAGGGGCAGATCCCGATCGACGCGAAATTTCCGTTCGCAGCCTATCACGAAGCGATGGAAACCGAGGACCCGGCAGCCCGCGAATCGCTGCTGCAAAAGCACGCGACCGATCTCACGCGGCACATCGACGAACTGCGGCGTCGCGACTACGCGACGGCTCTTGGCGGGCAGATCGACTTTACCGTCCTCTTCCTACCCGGCGAACACCTGCTCTCTGCGGCCTTCGAACAGAAGCCGGAGTTGCTGGAGAGGGCCCTGGCCGACCGCATCCTGATCGCGACCCCGGTCACACTGGTGGCGCTGCTGCGCACCGTGGGCCTCTACTGGAAGCAGCACGATCTCGCCGAGGGCGCACGCGAGATCCAGGAGCAGGCCAGCGAACTGCATAAGCGCATCGGCATCTTTGTCGGGCACCTCGCGAACCTCGGAAAGAACCTCGGGCGCGCCCAGGACGCCTACAACGATGCAGTCGGGAGCTACGAAGCGCGCGTGCTTCCGGCGGGCCGCCAACTCGAGGCCCTGAACGCCACCACGGGCGAACTCGAGAAGCTCGAACCCAACGAAAAAGTGGTGCGAACGCTCAAGGCGTTGCCGTCCCCCGAGGAGTAGCGCAGCGAGGGGACGGTCCCCGCTAGCGCTCGCGTTGGCCGATGACGCGGGCGGGCGAACCGGCGACGATCGAATAGGGCTCGGTCGAACTGGTTACGACGGAACCGGCACCGACGATGGTGCCCGTCCCCACCGCGACGCCCGGGGTGATCACGGCATTGGCCCCAATCCAGCAGTCGTCCCCGATCGAAACCGCCGCCGCGCGGTGTCCCTGCTGGATGATCGGCAGGTTCGGATCGGCATCCCACTGGTGCTGCGAACTCACCACCACCACGTTGGGCCCAAAGAGTACGTTCTCGCCGATCGTCAGCCCGCCCCGCGCATCGAAGTGGCACCCCAAGTTGATATGGTGGTTGCGCCCCAGCCGCATGCCGTAGCAGTGCACGAATTCGACCCGACGCGAGATGTACCCGAAGCCCTCCAGTTCTGAAAAGAGCAGCCGGTAGAAGAGAAAGCGCAGTCCGCAGCCGAGCAGGCTCGGCACCGGACGCAGCAGCGAGCCGATCCACTCTTCGGCATAGACCGTCGCCGCCTGCCGCAGGCTCAGGCTGCCGAGCAGGCGACCGATCTGTCCCAGGGCGGTTGCGCGGTGTTCGTCAGGCATCGCGTGGGGGAGTTTGGCTCAGACCGAGAGCACCGTCACGCAGGAAACCCCGGGAAAACCGTAGACATGGGTGAGGCCCGTCCTGGGATTTCCGGGCACCTGGTTGCGCCCCCCGCGCCCGAGCAACTGCCGGCGCACCTCGTGAACCTGGCGCAGCCCCGACGCACCGATCGGTTCGCCGTTCGCCAACAGCCCGCCGTCGGTATTCACCGGGATACGCCCGTCGATCTTCGTCTCGCCGTCGCGGATCAACCCCTCTTGCTCGCCGTCCTTGCAAAATCCGCACTCGGCGAGGTGCATGATCTCATGGCCGACCTCGGTGTCCTGAACCTGGGCGACCTGGATCTCGTCGGGACCGATCCCCGCCATCTCGAAGGCCGCCCGCGAGGCCTGCACGCTCGGGCTCGGCGCACTCTTCACCGGCATCGAGGGGGACAGGGTTTCGAAGGAGCCGTAGCTCCGCGTGCGAAAGACGTCGGCGCGCAGTTCCACCGGCCGCGTGGCGTAGCGCCGGGCCACGTCGCTGCGGCACAGCACGACCGCCGCGGCCCCCTCGCTCGGCGAGCAGAAGTGGAACTTTCGCAGCGGGTCGCAGACCATCGCCGAGCGCGCGATCTCGTCCTGGGGAATCGCCTTCCGGCGCCAGGCGTGGTCCGTTCGCGATCCGTTCTCGAAGGCCTTCACGGCGGTGAGGTCGAGGCAAGTTTCGCTGATCCCGTAATCGTGCATGTAGCGCTTCGTCTTCATCGCGAAGTACTGCGGGTTGAGCGCCAGGCCTGTCTCGCCGTACCACTGGCCGAGACCGATGCTCTCGAGGGTGTCCCCCACCGAGAAGGCCCCGCGCGGGTGTTTGTCCATTCCCACCGCGATCGCAATGTCGCCGGCACCGGCGGTGATCGCGTTCGCCGCCGAGAGCAGCAGGTTGCCGCCGGTGGCACAGCCGTTGTAGAGCGTGGTGAAGGGAATCCCCGTGAGCCCCATGTGCTGGATCATGGTGTCGGGCTGCAACACCTCGAGGCTTCCCGCGAAGGCAAGCTGGATATCGTTCCAGCCGAGGCCGGCGTCGTCGAGGGCCGCGTGGGCCGCAACGACCCCCATCTCGATGGGCGTGACCCCGTCGTGGCGACCGAAGGGCTGGAGCCCGGTTCCGAGGATCGAAATTTTCATGGGTTTCGCTTTCTCGCCTCGTGTTTGCGCGCACGCCCGCGTGGGCAGCCGATGAAAACCGCCTACGACGACACCGGCTGAAACGCGAAGGTCACGACTTCGTGCCCGTCTTCGTCCCGCGCAAAGGGTTCGAGCACGAGTTCCATTTCCATGCCGATTTCGAGGCTCGCGGCGTCACAGCCGAGGAGCCGCGCCTCGACCCGCAGACCGTCGGGTAACTCGACGTAGCCCACCGGGAAGGGCTCAAAGTTGTCGGCATCGCCCGCGTAGGGATGCGGCGGCGGAAAGTGCTGGATCGTCCAGGTCCAGAGAAGCCCGCGGGTACCGAGGGCGACCTCTTCGCAGCCCTGCGCCGTGCAGGCCGGGCAGCCCTTCTGCGCCGGGAAGGTGGTCTCGCCACAGCTTCGACAGCGGCTGCCGCGCAGCCTGGGAACATCAAGAGACCCCGCGAAGAGTCCGGCGTCG
This sequence comes from uncultured Pseudomonadota bacterium, assembly GCA_913054385.1. Lineage (GTDB taxonomy): Bacteria > Myxococcota_A > UBA9160 > UBA9160 > UBA4427 > JAYGCV01. Next base: position 1,665 of record CAJXIC010000208.1, on the reverse strand, counting down.
ATGGGGGTGCGCTTGGCCATGGCGGTCGAGAGAACTCCATTTCGGGGCGCGGGACGACTCGGAGACGATTAGCCGGTGCTCAACGGGTCGGCAAACACTCCCGCCTCGTGGCCCGCGAGCGGCGCACCAGGCGCCCCGCCGGGCCGATCCCGGCAATATCCGACGCCGTCGGACCTCCATGTTACGACCAACACACCCGCACGTAGTGCCGGAAAGACGCGATAGACTGCTACCCATGACCGGGATTCCGCTACACCGCCGCGTTGCCAGGCTCGCCCTCTGCACCCTGGGCGCGCTGCTCGCACCGGGACTCGCGGTCGCCGAGCCCGACTCCCAACCGCTGCCGCCGCCGATACGCGAGATCGAATCGCCGAGCGGCGATTTCGTGCTGGTGCTCTCGACGCCCGACTCCTGGGAATCGCGTCACGCGAACGCAGAACTCTTCGCCATCGAGAACGAAGTACGCACCTCCCTATGGAGCCGCACGCTGCCCCAGGAGTTCGGGCCGCGTTACGCGCTGCTGGATAATCGTGGTCGCGTGCTGCTGCTCGACGAGTGGATTCACGTGAAGAGCGACACCGCCGCGGTGGTGCTCGATCGCAACGGACACGAGGTGGCGAGACATTCCTTCGACGACATCCAGAAGGTCGTGGACGTCCCTGCGCGCGACCTGGTGCGCCAGGCCCACCTCGGCTGGTGGATCACTTTGCCGCCGCGGCTCGGCCCGACCCTCGGGACCGCCTCGATCGGAACCGGCGGGAAGTTGCTGTTGGTGCATCTGGCCGACGGACAGATCTCGCTGGCGCAATAGCCGCCATCATCGCCCAAGCGCGAGCGCGCCCGGAAGGCCAGAGCCTTCCGGGCGCACGCTGTCAGCCCGCCAGGGGAAGCGGGCTTGGGGGCCCTTTTCTTAGGGCTTGCGCCGAACCCCCACCATCAAAAGCCCGAACGCCACGAGGATCGCGGTGCCGGGCTCGGGAACCGGGTTGACCGTGAGCGCCCAGTCGCTGCTGCGTACCCGGGTGACCTGCAGCGCCGTGAGTTCGGAAAGCGCCGAGCCATCGGGAGTGATATTGCCCACGCCATCGGGCACGCTGCGCGAACTCCCCGCGGTCATCACGTTCGAGGACGCGCCCGCACCATAAGTGCTGTGGCCAAGGCCGAGCACGTGCCCGATCTCGTGCGCCATCGTGTCACGCCGGCCGTTTCCGCTGTTGTACGAGAACACGGATGTGGTGACTGCGGCGTAGCCCTGGGCGCTGCTTGCCTGTCCATAGAGAGTTCCGGCGTACGGCCAGTAGAGAGTGTCTACAAACCAGAGGTTGATGATCTCTTCGTCGGCGTTGGGGCTGAGATCCCAGAACACCACGTCGTTGAGGAGATCCGAGTCGTCGACCGTCAGCCAGGGCAGGAACTGGATCGACATGTCGGCCTGCGCCCAGATCTTGTCCATCTCGTCCCGAAAGAGCTCGCGCGAATCGTTAGCGCAACTGGCGCCGCCGTCGTTGCAGACCTGGACGGGCTGGACGCCGACGTACATCGTCGAAAGCGCGAGCGCGGCCGGGGCGAGTGCCAACCAGCACAGCGCAATCGCCGAGAGCAGTCCGAGCCGAGCACAGCGCAGCATCCAGGTCTTCCCTTCCCAGGAGAAATCCCGGTCTTTTG
>CAJXIC010000207.1 GCA_913054385.1 uncultured Pseudomonadota bacterium | reverse complement strand
CTTCACGACTTCGCCGCCCCGCCCGACCACGATCCGCTTCTGCGAATCGCGAAGCACCAGCAGGTTCGCCTCGATGTGCACCCGCCCCGGCTTCGACTCGTCGTAGCGCACCACTTCCACCGCGACGCAGTAGGGAAGTTCCTGAGTGAGTTCTGCGAAGGCCGCTTCGCGTACCAGTTCAGCCGCCAGGAAGCGAAGCGGACGATCGGTGAGTACGTCGTCCGGATACAGCGGGGGCGACTTCGGCAACCGCGCGCAGACCGCCTCGAGCAGTCCGTCGACGCCCTCCCCGCTGCGCGCCGAAACCGCACCGATCACGTCGAAGCCGGGCGCCTTCGGCCAGCGGATGGCGGCGCCCCTGCGATCCGCCTTCGTCGCGACCCCAATCGACGGTTTGCCGCGGGCCTCCAGAATGGCGAGCACCTCGTCGTGGACCGGCAACCAACCCTCTGCGGGGTCGACCAATAGGACCCCCACATCGCAGTCCCGGGCGGCGGTCTCGACGGCATCGTTGAGCGCGCGGTTCAGCGGGCGGGTTCCAATGTGCCGCCCCGGCGTGTCGACCCACACGATCTGCGCGGCCGGAAGATTCTGGATTCCAAGCAACCGGCTCCGGGTGGTCTGGGGTTTGGGGCTGGTGATCGCCAGCTTCTGGCCCAGAACGTGGTTCAGCAGCGTCGACTTCCCTGCATTCGGTGGCCCCAGCAGCGCGGCGAAGCCAGCCCGATGCGTTTGTTCCGCGCCGGCTTCAGTCATCAGCGAGCCCCGGATGCGCCAACGCGAACGAAGCCGCCTGCTTCTCCGCGCCGCGTTTCGTGCGATCCGTCGCGAAGGCCCAGCGTTCCCCCTGCACCTTCACCGCGACGGTGAAGCGAAGGGCATCGGACTCGATGCCGTTGTCGTGCACCACCTCGTAATCCGGAAAGATGCCAAAGCGCGCCATCACCCGTTCCTGGAACTCACTCTTGGCGTCGCGCGCCACCGGCGGTGTATCGGCGCTGAGGAGTTCTGCAAAGGTGCGCTGCACCCAACTGCGCACCGGCGCGAGGCCCGCATCGAGGTAGACCGCGCCGACGAGCGCCTCGAGCGCATCCCCGAGGATCGAAGCCTTGCTCGCGCCGCCCCCTTGCCGCTCGGTGGCGCCGAGCATCACGGCCTCGCCGAGGTCGAGTTCGCGGGCGACCCGGGCAAGCGCCTCTCCGTCCACCATCATTCGCCGGGCCCGGGTCAACTCTCCCTCGCTCCAACCGGGATGCGCCTCGTGAAGGAGTTCTGCAGTCACCAGCCCGAGCACGGCATCGCCGAGAAATTCGAGACGCTCGTAACTCTCGGTGCCCTCTTCGTTTGCAAGCGACGCGTGACGCAGCGCACGTTCGAGCAACTCCGGGTCTGCAAACTGGTGCCCGAGCGCCGTTTCGAGGCGCTGGCGCGAAGAGAGGCTCAAGCCGCGGCCCCGGCGATCCAGCCGCCGCCGAGCACCTCGTCGCCCTCCGCCCCGCCATAGAAGACCGCGGCCTGCCCTGGGGCGATGGCCCGGACCGCAGCGTCAAAGTGAACTCGAACTTCGCCGCCGGCGCGCGGCTCGAGCGTGGCCACCGCCGCTTCGTGTCGCGCTCGCACCTTCACCGCGGCTCGAATCGGTTCAGACGGCGTCTCCCCGGAGACCCACGAGACGCCCTCGACCCGCATTTCACGGCTGCCAAGTGCGCTCTCGGGACCCACCACGACGCGGCGTCTCAGCGCATCGAGCGAGAGCACGTAGAGCGACTCCGCCGAAGAAAGTCCCAGCCCGCGTCGCTGCCCCACCGTGAAGCGATGGATGCCCGCATGCCTTCCGAGGACATCGCCTTTCGTGTCGACGATGTCTCCGGCGCGGTCGCGGGCTTCGGGGCGAAGACCTTCGACCACCTTCGCGTAGTCGCCATCCGGAACGAAACAGATCTCGAAACTCTCGGGCTTCTCTGCGGTGACGAGGCCCAGCGCGCGTGCGCGCTCGCGCACCTCGGGTTTCGTGAGTCCACCGAGGGGAAACCACGCCCGCTCGAGTTTCGCCTGGTCGAGCTGAAAGAGGTAGTAGCTCTGGTCCTTTTCAGAGTCCCTGGCGCGAAGCAAGCGCTGCCGGCCCGACTCCGGGTCACGCGCCACCCGTGCGTAGTGGCCGGTGGCCACGCGCTTCGCCCCGAGTACTTCGGCGCGCGCGAGCAGGCGGTCGAATTTGAACTCGGTATTGCAGGCGACGCAGGGGATCGGCGTGCGGCCCGCAAGATACGCCTCGGCGAACGGTTCGATCACCGCTTCACGAAAAGCCTCGCCATAGTTCGCGACGAAGAAGCGGATCCCGAGACTCTCGGCCACGCGCCGCGCATCGTCGACATCCTCGAGCGAGCAGCAGCGGGACGACTCGCCGGAGAGGTGCATCGTCACCCCGACCACTTCAAAGCCGGCCTCGCGAGCACAGGCCGCCGCCACCGACGAATCGACGCCGCCGGACATCGCCACCAGCATGCGCTCGCCGGCACCCTCGCGGTTGCGAACTTCACTCACGCGCCGACGGCTCCCCGCGCCCTTTGCACGAGTTCGTCGAGCCACTCGAGGACCCGGTCGATCTGCGTCGCGTCGACACCGTACCCGACGCTGAAGCGCAGGCACGAACCCGCCTCGTGGACGCTGCGGCCCATCGCCAACAGCACGTGCGATGCCGACACCTTTCCCGAATGGCAAGCGGCCCCCGCGGAGACCGCGACCCCTTCGAGGTCGAGCGCCTGCAGCAGGACCTCCCCCGCGACGCCCTCGAATTCGACATTGAGGGTATTGCAAAGCACCGCGTCTGCGGGGCCGTTGCGGCGGACGCCCTCGATACGCGCCTCGATCCCATGCCAGAGGCGGTCGCGCAGCGCGGCGTAGGCCGACACCCTCGCATCCCCCTCCTTCTGGACCAACTCGCAGGCCATTCCGAAGCCTGCGATTCCGGGCACATTTTCGGTGCCACCGCGAAGCCCTCGCTCCTGCCCGCCGCCGAGCAGCCAGGGCGCCACCCGACGGGCGTCGCGCAGGTAGAGGGCACCGACACCCTTGGGCCCGTTCAGCTTATGCGCCGACAGGGAGAGCGAATCGACGGGGACGTCGCGCAGGTCCACCGGGTACTTCCCCAACACCTGGGTCGCATCGACATGGAGCCAGACCCCGGCATCGCGGATGCGCTCGGCGATCCCTGCCAGCGGCAGCAGCGTCCCGGTCTCGTTGTTGCCCCAAATCAGTGTCACCAGATCAGGCGGCTCCCGCAGAACCTCCTCGAGGCCACCCTCGGGCAGCATCCCCTCGGCATCGACGCCGATGCGCTCGACGCGCACGCCCCCCGCCGCCAGTACCTCGAGAGGCGCCTGGACCGAGGGATGCTCGACATTGGTGGCGACGATGCGCGCGCCACGCCGCGCCCACGGCCCGCCTCGAAGCAGCGCGTTGTTCGCCTCGCTGGCGCCCGCCGTAAAAACCAGCCGCTCGCTCGGGCCCCAACTCCGAATCCCGATGGCCTCGGCCACGCGGTCCCGCGCCCCTTCGACCAGGGCGTGGGCGGCCGCTCCCTCGGCATGAACACTCGAAGGATTGCCGTGAATCTCGTCGAGAACGCGCAGCATCGCGTCGCGCACTTCGGGGCGCAACGGCGTCGTCGCGTTGTGATCGAGATAGATCCGCATCGCGCGCAGCGTAGCCGACCCGGATCCATCTGACGGACCCAACGAGGGCTCCCTCACGGGCCCCCTCGCTGGGGCACTCGCTGCCGCTAGAGGTCGCGGAGCAGGTCCGCCACGCTGCGACCCTCGAGCAAGCCGGACTCGAGACCGCGCAACTCCGCCAGCAGCGACTCGACCGCCACGCCGATCCCATCGTCGTCGCCCTCGCGTTCGCGCCGTGCGCCGCGCATACCGCCCAGGATGTCGGCGATGAAGATGCCATCGGCGGGACGACCCAGCTGGTGAGCGCGTCCCCTTTTGCCCCCGACCGTCGAGGAGAGCAGACCCGCGCCCTCGAGTTGCGCCACGATCGCATTGACGGTTCGCACCGACGTGTCCAATCGATCCGCGAGTTCCCCGGCCGTAAACGCAGGAGTGCGATCACGGAAACTCCGCGCCACATACAGCACGATGCGGATTCCGAGAGCCTCGCGCTCGGCCGCTCCCACCGGCCGATCCTGTACCTCGCGCCGGTATTGCCCGAGGTTCTGGTGGGCAAACGCGATTTCCGCGCCGAGCAAGACGATCGACCACGAGGCGTAGATCCAGATCACCAGCAACGGCAGGACGGCGAAACCACCGAAGAGCGCGTTGTATTTCGCAACCCCCACGTTGAAGGCGACGTAGTAGTACTGGGCGGCAGTGAACAGGATCGCCGCCAGGATCCCGCCGAGCAGCGCCGAACCGAGCTTCACCTGCGTGTTCGGGAAGAACCAGTAGAGAAACGAAAGCGCGACCGCGACCAGCCCCACCGGCACCCACTGGATACCCAGCGAATAGAGCCAATCGAGACCGGGAAGCGAAGCCAGCCAGGTCACCAGCGGAATTGCCTGCAGCGTGGCACCGAGCGAGAGCGCCACCGCGATCAGCAGCGGCCCGACGACATCGTTGTAGAACGGCGGCCCCACCGTGATGC
>CAJXIC010000206.1 GCA_913054385.1 uncultured Pseudomonadota bacterium | reverse complement strand
AGCCGCGCTCCCCCGGGGTTGTCAACGTGGATCGGGGTCCCAGGCGGCCTCTAACGCCCTTTCGACGCGTCTAAGACCCTTCTGAACCGGGGGCGCAAAAAAGTGCAATCGAGGCCTCAAGCACCCCACCCGGGTTGGCCGATGGGGGAGTTGGGAGACACAACACCCGGGCCATAGGCATTGGGGGTCTCCTTCGAGAAAGAGAGGATCTCCGATTTCCGGGGGTCCAGAGCGTCTGCCTCCACCGGGAACCAAGACCCGGCGCAGGGGAGCGGGGACCGAAGCAGGGGGCTTTAGACCTCGCGGGCGCCGGAAGGTCAATCGAAAGGATCCAATCCAATGAGAGAGCAACTTAGACGGAGCCAGAAGGGCTTCACCTTGATCGAACTCATGATCGTGGTCGCGATCATCGGCATCCTCGCCGCGATCGCGATTCCGAACTTTCTTCGCTTTCAGCTGAAGGCCAAGTCGAGCGAAGGCAAGGCGAATATCGCCGCGATTCGAACGGCAGAAGAGTCCTACCACGCCGAATTCGGGAACTACGTGGGAGCGGCCCTTTCGCCGGCGACGATCCCGGGTTCGACGAAGGCCGCCTTCGTCAACGCCGCGGGCGCGGGCGCTGGTTTCGATCAGCTCGGCTGGAGCCCCGAGGGCAAGGTCTATTTCCACTACGGCGTTGTCGTGGACAGTACCAATGACGCCTTCGCGGTGTCGGCTGCTGCCAACATCGACTCGACTGGAAACAACCAGGCCTGGGGCTACGTAAAGACCGGGAACGCCGCGGCTCCGGTGAACACCGAGTGCGCAGCGTCGGGCGTCTGGGACCGGGATCTCTCGACGCCGGCCGCCACGCTCACGGATACCGTGGGGCCGTGCAATGGCGGCTCGGGCCAGAGCGTCTTCTAGTTCGATTCTCGGGGGTGGGAGTGTGGGTCGGCCCGCGGGGCCGGCCCACCTCTCGTTCCGGGACTTCACGCATTTCGGCGCCCTGGCTTCGTCTCGGGGCGCTCATTGGAATGGACCCAGCATGGCAGCGCCTGTTTTCGGGACGGTCGACACTCGCAGAAGCGGGGCGGGATTTACGCGGACGGAACCGATGATCGTGGTTGCGATCATCGGAGTCCTTGCTTCGATCGCCATCCCTGGAATCCAGCGCAGCCAGCAGACCTCGAAGCGGTCCGAGACGGACACGAACCTCGCAGCGCTGGCGAGTGCCCAGAAGAGGGACTTCGCCGAGACGAATCGCTACGTCGCTGCGCTTCCCGAGCCCATGTATTCCCAGGCAGACGGTACGGGAACGACCCGTCCCACGGCGATCGGTGGCTTCGGCCCGCTGATCGTGGAGGGGACATGACGGCGACAGTGACGAGAATGGCGGTGCTTTTGGCGCTGGTCGCGATCACGGGTGTCGTCCAGGCTCGCATCGAGCCGGTCTCCGATATCCAGCGTGGGGATGCCTTCATTCCTCGCCCGGAGGTCGCAAAGGCCGCTTCCATCGGTTTCGGCGCGCTGCTCGCGGACTTCTATTGGCTGTGGGCGGTGCAGGTCGTGGGAGACGAGGTGCAAAACCCCGCCCAGCATGCGGCAAAGATCGGTCGCCTGGTCGACGTCGTCACGACCCTCGACCCCCACGTCGATCATCCCTACCGATTCGCCGCGATCTGGATGACCGACAGCGAAGCCAGCGTGCGCGAGGCGAATCGCTTGCTCGAGCGCGGCATCGCCCAGCACCCCGACGAGTGGCGGAATCGTCACCTGCTGGGGTTCAACCACTTTTTCTACCTTGGCGAGCCCGCCCGGGCCGCGGATGCGTTGGAAGAGGCCGCCGTGTTGCCGCGGGCTCCGGCCTACCTGGGTCGGCTTGCGGCGCGCCTGCGTTCCCAGGGTGGGAGTCTCGAAGCGTCGGCACTCTTCCTGCAGCAAATGCTGGACCAAGCGCATGACGACGGCAGCCGGGCGCCGTACCAGGCCGCGTTCGACGAGGTCGAAATCGAGTACTCCGCCCGTGCGCTGGACCGGGCTCGCGAACGTTTCGAAGCAGAGCGTGGGACCCCGCTGGTGAAGTTGGCAGAACTCCTGCGCGGCCCGGAGCCGGTGCTCGAAGCCCTGCCCCCGGCCGAACCCTCCTCCCTACCGGAAGGTCTGCGCCGCGGTTCGCGCTGGGCCATCGACCCCGAGACTTCGGAGATCTTTTCGACCTACACCGGACGCCGCTATGAGCCGGCTCTCCACGCGACGGATCGAAAGCGCATACGCGAATGGCGGGATGCGCGGCGATCGCTTCGGGAGACCGAGGATGGCTGACGCGATCGTGAAGGTGGAGGCCATCGTCAAGGATTTTCGGCCCGGTCTGGGCATCCGCGCAAAGCGCGTGCTCCACGGCATCTCCTTCGAGGTGCGCGAGGGTGAAATCTTCGGCTTTGTCGGTCCCAACGGGGCAGGGAAGACGACCACCCTCAAGATCCTGATGGGCCTGGTACGGCCCACGAGCGGAAAGGCTTCGGTGCTCGGCTGCCCGGTGCGCGAGAGCGCATTCCGACGCCACGTGGGTTTCCTCCCCGAGAACCCCTACTTCTACGATTTCCTGACCGCACGCGAAATTCTCGATTTCTACGCGAAGCTCTCCGGGGTTCGGGGCGCTGCACGGAAAACGCGCGTGTCGTCGCTGCTCGAATGGGTGGGGCTGGAGGGCGCCGCCGACGAGCGCCTGCGTGGCTTTTCGAAGGGGATGCTGCAACGCGTTGGCATCGCCCAGGCGTTGGTGCATGACCCGAAGGTGATCTTCCTCGACGAACCGATGAGCGGGCTCGATCCGATCGGGCGCGTTGCGATTCGCGACCTGATCCTCGGCCTGCGTGCCGAAGGGAAGACGGTCTTCATGAACACGCACATCCTCTCGGACGTCGAAACCACCTGTGATCGCGTGGCGATCATCGCCGGCGGCCGCATTCGCTACGAGGGTCGGACCCGCGCGTTCCTCGACGGGGCAGAAAGGCTCTCGGATGTCGTCCTGGCGCGACTCGATGCCGTTTGCACTGCACGACTCGAGCAGCGCTACGAAGCCCTGGTGACCGGCATCGGTGACCGCGCCGAGTTGCGGGTACGCGAGAAGGACGTGAGTGCAGTGCTCGCGGAGGCGCTTCGGGCCGGGGCCGAGGTGATTTCGGTGACGCCCTACCGGGTCTCCCTCGAAGAGACCTTCCTCGCGGCGGTCGCATCGAGCGGCACAGGAGAGGCGTCGTGATTGATTCCTGTCTGCGCATCGCGACGCTGGCCGAGAACACCGTGCGCCAGGCGATTCGATCGCGGCTGCTCTACACGCTGCTCTTCTTCGGCCTGGTGATGATTGCGACGAGTGTCGCGGTGTCCTCGCTTTCCTACGTCGAGAGCGAGCGCATCGTTCAGGATGTCGGCTTTGCGGCCATCCGGATCTTTGGGGTCGGCATCGCCATCTTCGTCGGGGTCGGATTGATCCACGACGAGATCGAGCGGCGAACGCTCTACACGCTGCTCTCGAAGCCCGTCTCGCGGATGGAGTTCATCGCCGGGAAGTACCTGGGCCTGCTCTTCACGGTCTGGATCCAGTTGGCGATTCTTTCACTCGCCTTCGTGCTGGTTTCGCTCGCTGTCGGGGCCCCGGTCACGGCTTCGCTGTTTGCCGCACTGGGGCTGATCGGAGCCGAGTTGATGGTGGTGGTGGCGATTGCGACCTTCTTCTCCTCCTTTACGACTCCGATGCTGGCCTCGCTGATGAGCGTCGGGATCTTCGTGGCCGGCCGGCTCTCGCGCGACATTCTGCAACTGGGCCAGGGCAGCGGCGACACGGGCACTGCGGCTGCGGCCGAAGCGCTGTACCGGGTGCTGCCCGACCTGGAAGCCTTCGATCTCACCGTCCAGGCGGTTCACGGGCTGCCGATCGCCGATGCCGACGTGCTGCTGCCGCTCGCCTACGGCATCGCCTACAGCGCGGTGTTGGTGATGGCCGCCGCCTGGGTGTTCGAGCGTCGCGACCTGCGCTGATCCGGCTCGTTCTCCGACGCTTTGAGGCGCGCTACCGTCGCCACGACGTGAGCGGAATCGAAGCATGACGCGGCTCCTTGACCCCGTAGGCCTTCCGATAGAAATCGTCGGCGTGGTCGGCGTCGGGATCTTTCTCTTTGGGCTGATCGTGGGCTCGCTCCTCAACGTCGTGATCCATCGACTGCCCCGGGGCGAGTCGGTGGTGTCACCACGCTCGCGCTGTCCGCACTGCGGTGTGCCGATCCGCGGACTCCACAACATTCCGCTGTTTTCCTACGCGTTCCTTCGCGGGCGCTGTGCAGGCTGCAGCCATCCGATCTCGATCCGCTACCCGGCGGTCGAGTTGCTGACCGCGTGTGTCTTCGCGGCATTTTTTGCGCGCTATGGCCTGCAGGCGGCGCTGCCGGTCTGGTTCTTCTTCGCGGCCACCTTGATCACCGCGGCCGCTGTCGACCTCGAGCACCAGCTGATCCCGGACGAGTTTTCGCTCGGAGGCCTCTTTGTGGGGCTGCTGGCGGCGCCCGGGCTCGCCTTCATTGTCGGCGGTGCGCCCGGGGAGGCGCTTCGGGGAGCGGCCGTCGGAGCGGCCCTCGGCGCTTTCGTATTGTGGAGCGTCGGCTTCCTGCACGCCCGGGTCAG
>CAJXIC010000205.1 GCA_913054385.1 uncultured Pseudomonadota bacterium | reverse complement strand
CGTGGTCGACACCCTGCGCGACCCGGAGGGCGACCTCTTCCGCTAGCGCGAAGTGCGGCGGCGCATCCCGGCCGCCACTTCGATGGCGCGCCACAGCGTGTCAATGCCCTCGCCGGTCTGCGCGGAGGTCGCAAACAGGCGCTCTCGGTCGATGCCAAAGGCATCCTTCAGTTCGCGGATGCGCTTCGCCCGGCGCATCGGCTTCAACTTGTCGACCTTCGTGAGCGCGACCAGACTGTGGGTGTTGCGTTCCGCCAGCCACTCGAGGAGCAGCGTCTCGTCTTCGGAAACGTCCCGCCGCAGGTCCTGAAGCAGGATGGCAGCGCACAGCGAATCGCGCTCGAGGTAGCGCTCGACCAGGCGCTGCCAACTCTCGCGTTCCTTTCGCGACACGCGCGCCCAGCCGTAACCGGGCAGATCGATAAACCAGAGCCGCGCGTTCCCGCCCTCCAATTCGAAGAAATGCACCAGGCGCGTCTTCCCCGGGGTCGAGGAGGTGCGGGCGAGTTTCTTGCGGTGCACCAGGCGGTTCAGCAGGCTCGACTTGCCGACGTTCGAGCGCCCCAGGAAGGCGACCTCGGGGGGGCCCGCCGCGGGGAACTGTGAGGGACTGGCGCAGCTGATGAGAATTTCGGCACGGTCGACCTTCACTGGGATCCTCCTGCAGCGCCGGCCACTTCCAGTTCGGGAAGCACCCGCGCCATGCGCTCGAGCGCCGTCTCGAGGGTGGTCTCGCGGACCGCGAAGGAGAAGCGCAGGTAACCCTCGCCGGCCTCGCCGAAGTCGCAGCCCGGCGCGACGTTCACAAAGGCGCGCTCGAGCAACGCCCGGGCCAGCGCCAGCGAGTCGCCGCCGAAGCGGCGCGCCCCGGCAAAGACATAAAAGGCCCCATCGGGAGGCCTCTGCACTTCGAAGCCGAGATCGCGCAGCCCCTCCACCAGGCGCAGCCGCCGCTTGGCAAAATCCGCGCGCATCGCAGCGAGGCTCTCGGCACCCGAGGCGAGCGCGGCCACGCCCGCGCGCTGCACGAAACCGTTCGCCGAGATGAAGAGGTTCTGCAGCGCGATTCGGGCGGGCGCGACCGCCCACTCCGGCACCACCAACCAACCGAGCCGAAAACCGGTCATGGCGTAGCGCTTCGAGAAGCCGTCCACGACGAAGTGTCGATCGCCAAGGCCAAGGGCCGAGGTCGCCTCACAGCCGTCGTAGACCAGACCGTCGTAGACCTCGTCAGAGACCAGCGGAACGCCGAGCTCCGACAGGCGCTCGAGGGTGGCGCGATCCTGGACCGCCCCGGTCGGATTCGCCGGCGAACCGACGATGATCGCCCGGGTCTTCGGCCCTGTGACGCGGGCGACGCGCTCGGGGTCGAGCTTCCAACCGTTCTCTGGTGCGGTGGGCACGGGCACCGGCACGCCACCGCAGTAGCGGATGAAGTTCGGATAACACGGATAGTGGGGCGTGGCGTAGATGACCTCGTCCCCCGGTTCGAGCAGCAGCGAAAAGGCCAGCAACATGGCGGGCGACGTGCCGGGCGTGACGAGGACGCGATCGGCGCTGACTTTTGCCCCGAAGCGTTGCTCGAGATCGGCGGCAATCGCCCGGCGCAGGGCCGGCAGGCCGGCGCTCTCCTCGTAGCGCGCCGGGCGCTCTAGCAGGGCTTCGGCACAGGCGCGGATCGCCGCTTCCGGTGCAGGAAAGTCGGGCTCGCCGAGCCCGAGATGCGCGATCTCGGCCCCTTCGCGTTGCAGTTCGAAGGCGCGCTCGGCCAGCTGCATCGTCAGAAAGGGCCGCATCTTCGCCACGCGCTCGGCCGGGCGATCTTTCGCCCGCGGGAGGGCTTCGGGGAGGTCTCGGGGCATGCCGACCGGGTAGCCCGCGCCGGCCGCCGCGTCAACGGAGACGGGCACGCAAGTGTCCGTAAGCAATGAGCTTCGGCACGGTGCCACGCGACGGACACCACACCCCCGATGGGCTACGTTCGGCGCGCCCGCGATTTGGAGGCCCCCATGTCGAAAGGCGCCCAGATCGCCCTGGGAGCGCTCGTGATCGCCGCACTCCTGGGATGGTATGGATATACCACCCTCGCTGGCGGTGGGACGTACCGCTACTACAAGACCCTCGATGAATTTCGGGCGGACTCCCCGGAGATCGGAAGCGGGTCGCTGCGGCTCCACGGCTACGTGGCTCTCGATTCGATCGATCGCAACGTGCCCGAGCGCCGCGTCGCCTTCCGCGTCCAAAACGACCCTCCGCACCGGGTGGGTGCCTCGGCGGACACGGTTCAGGTCTTCTACGGCAGCCTCGAGACCCCCGACCTCTTCAAGGACGGCGCCGAGGTGGTCGTCGAAGGGCATCTCGAACAGCGGCACGGCGACACCGTGCTGGTGGCCGACAACGTGATGGCGAAGTGTCCGTCGAAGTTCCAGGCCCGTGCCGAAGCCGAGGCTTCGCAAGCGCTGTGAACCGCGCCGCCGGGCAGGAGCGTTCGTGAGCGAATTGGGCGACTACGCCCTCACCCTGGCACTGGTGATCGCGGTGCTCGGAATCGGCAGCGGTGTCTACGCCGGCGTGGCCAAGCGCCCCGAGTGGACCCGCGTCGCCGAGCGATCCCTGCTCGTGGTCTTCGGCTTCACCAGCCTCGCGATGCTTGCCCTGTTCACCGCGCTGGGGACCGGCGACTTCGAGTTGCGATACGTGGCCCAGCACTCGGCCAGCACCATGACGCTCCCCTACCGGTTGGCCGCGCTCTGGGGCGGCCAGTCGGGCTCGCTGCTGTTGTGGCTGTGGATCCTGACGGCCTACGGCAGCGCCGCAGTATTCGCCCATCGCCATCGCCACCGGAACCTGATGCCCTGGGTCTGCGTGGTCATGCTCTCGAACGCGCTCTTCTTCCTGGTGCTCACGAACTTCGTCACCAACCCCTTCGAGCGGCTGCCGTACACCGAAGTCTTCTCCGACGGCAACGGACTGAACCCGCTGTTGCAGCACCCGATGATGACGATCCACCCGCTGATGCTCTACACCGGCTTCGTCGGTTTCGCAGTGCCCTTCTCGTTTGCACTGGCCGCGATGATCACCGGCGAACTCGGCACCACCTGGTTCCGCACCACCCGACGCTGGACGCTCTTTGCCTGGGCCGTTCTGGGAGTGGGCTTGCTTCTGGGCGGACGCTGGGCCTACGAAGTCCTTGGCTGGGGGGGCTACTGGGCCTGGGACCCGGTCGAAAACGCCGCGCTGATGCCCTGGCTCGCCGCCACCGCCTACCTGCATTCGGTGATGATCCAGGAAAAGCGCGACATGCTGAAGATCTGGAATCTCGTGCTGATCGGTCTCACCTACTGCCTCTGCCTCTTCGGCACCTTCCTCACCCGCAGCGGAGTGGTGCAGTCGGTGCATTCCTTCACCAACTCCGGTTGGTTCGGCTTCATCTTCCTGGCCTACGTCGCCCTCATCGCCGCGGTCTTCTTCGGCTTTGTCCTCTACCGGCGGAGCGCCCTTGGCAGCCCCCACCGACTCGAATCGGTGGTCTCCCGGGAGGCGGGGTTCCTACTCAACAATTGGGGCTTCATGGCGCTTCTCGTGGTGGTTTTCTGGGGAACGCTGCTGCCGGTCTTCTCCGAATCGCTCACGGGCGAGCGCATCACCGTGGGGCCGCGCTTCTTCAACACGCTGGCGGGTCCGCTCGCGCTCTTCCTGCTCTTCCTCACCGGCGTAGGGCCGCTCGTCGCCTGGCGACGCGCCACCGCGGCCTCGCTGCGGCGACAGTTCATCCTGCCCGCTGGCGTCGCCGCCGCGGCGACCGTGGTGATCGGCATCGTGTTCTTTGGCGAGATCGATTTCTTCGCGTTCGCCTGTTGGGTGCTCACGGCCTTCGTGATGGCCACGGTGAGCCAGGAATACTTTCGCGCGATCCGGGCGCGCGTCACCCGCCGCGGCGAATCCCCCGGGCGAGCGCTGCTGCACCTGTTCCGTACCAACCAGCAACGCTACGGCGGCTACGTCGTGCACCTCGGGATCGCCTTCCTACTGGTCGGCGTCTCCGGCGCTGCCTTCAACGAGGAACGCCTCGAGAACGTGCAGCCCGGCGACTCGATCTACATCGCCGACTACCGTCTCCAGTACCTCACCGCCGAGGCGATCCCGGCCCAGCACTACGGCGGCGCGAAGGCGCGCGTGGCGCTCTACCGCGGCGACGAGGGGCTCTTCGTGATGACGCCGGAAAAGCGGATGTATTGGCTCGAAGAGCAGCCCACTTCGGTACCGTCGATCTACTCGACGTCGCGCGAGGATCTCTATGTCGTGCTCTCGGCCATCGAACCCGACGGCTCCGCCACCCTCAAGCTCTACCGCAACCCGCTGGTGAACTGGATCTGGATCGGCGGCGGGGTCTTCATCCTGGGGAGCGTCTTGATCCTGTGGCCCCATTCGCGGGCGCGCTCAGCCACCGCAGCCTGATGCGACCCGCGTCCGCAGCCTGGATCGCCCTTTCGCTGGCCCTGGCCGTCGCCGGAAGCGACAGCTTCGCGCAGGCCCCTGGCCGCACGCCCCACCCGGACCCGCAGGGCGCCTCTGTACCCGACATCCCGTCGGGCCCGGGGTGCTCTCGGGAACCATCGTGCACCGCGACCCCGGCCACTCGACTGGCGGCATTTCGGTGGG
>CAJXIC010000204.1 GCA_913054385.1 uncultured Pseudomonadota bacterium | reverse complement strand
GAAAGCGTCTGCGATCGACTCGTCGGCAACCTCTCGAAGGGCTTCCAGCAGCGCGTCTCGCTGGCCCAGGCCTTCCTGCACGACCCGCCCCTGTTGATCGTCGACGAACCCACCGGCGGCCTCGATCCGCTGCAGCAGGACGAGGTCCGATCGATCCTCGGCGATCTTCGCGGCGAGCGGACCGTGATCCTCTGTACCCACGACCTGGGCGAGGCGCGACGCCTGACTTCGCGGGTGGCGATCCTCGCCGGCGGGCGCCTGCGGCGCATGGGCCCGACCGAGGAGGTGCTCGGCGAACGCGAACCCCTCGAACTCTTTGCGCCGCTGGCAGCGACAGGGACACCGGAATGACGCGGTTTCTCGCCCTCTTGCGCAAAGAAATCGCCGCGCTCTTCCTCTCGCCCATCGCCTACGGCGTGCTCACGATGGTGGCCCTCGTCACCGCTCTCGTCTTCTTCGAACACCTGCGCCTCTACAACCAGATCCTCTTCGTTTTCGCGAGCACCACGATGGGCGGCTTTGACACCGACACGATTCCCGACCACATCAACCTGCGCGACACCGTCTTCAACCCCGTCATGGACCAGCTCTCGATGCTTCTGATCATCCCGCTGCCGCTGGTGACCATGCGGGTCTTCGCCGAGGAGCGTTCGCGCGGCACCGAAGAGGTGCTGCTCTCTTCCGGGCTCAGTACCTCCCAGATCGTGGGCGCCAAGCTGACCGTGACCTTCGGTTTCGTGGTGCTGATGATGGCCGTGGCCTTCGTCTACCCAGTGACCGCCATCGCCCAGGGCGGACTCGGTGCGCAGCATCTCGCCGCGGTCTTCCTCGGCCTCACGGCCCTGGCCCTCGGCATCGCGTCGATCGGCCTTGCCGCCTCCGCCTTCACCGGAAGTCAGATCGTCGCGGCCGCCGCCGCCGTGGGGATCGCCTTCTTCTTCTACGATTTCGGCTGGACACACGCCTTCGTCGGTGAAGATCTCGCCGCCTTCCTCGACGCCATCGCGCTGCGTCCGCACTTTCGGCGCTTCGCAGAGGGCCTGGTCTTCATTTCCGACCTCACCTACTTCCTGGGGCTGATGGCCGTGGCCTTCGTGCTCTGCCGCTTCGCCCTCGATTTCCGGCGAGTGGGCGGCTGATGCGCGAGGCCATCTGGATCGGGGTGCTCACGCTGGGCTTCGGGGTCGCGGCCACGCGACTCCAGGGCGAGGCGGGTGGCTTCGCGCTCACACAGATCGCGATCGGCAGCGTCGCCCTGGTCTATGCCGCCTACCGCGCGCTGCGCCGCATCGAAACGCGGCGCCCGAGTCCGGCCGCCACCGCGGCCCTCTGCGAATCACTGCTGCAGGTCGTCGCCGTGGTCTGGGCGGTTTTCCTGCTGCAGGGTTTCCTGCGCACCGCGGATTGGCGCTTCGACTGGACCTTCGAGCAACACGCGACCCTCGCGGCAGCCACCTGTAAGGCGGCCCTGGCGCTCCCGGCGCCGCTTCGCATCACCCTCTACGAAGAGGTGGGCGACCCGCGAACCCGGCGCACGCGCCAACTCCTCGACGAGATCGGCCGCTGCGGCCCCGGCCTCGTGATCGACCAGAAGGATCTCGACCAGAATCCGGGCGACGGCGATCGCTTCGGGATCCCGTCTTCGAACTCGGTGGTGGTTCAGGCCGGCGGACGTTTCGAGACCGTGACCCGCCCCACCGAGGGCGCTCTTTTCGAAGCCCTCTCGATGCTCGCCCCGGCCGATCACGGACGCCTCTACATCGCCGTCGGCAACGGCGAAGGCAACGCCAGCCGCAGCTTTGACCTGGGCTACTCGGGCTTCGCAGCGGCCCTCGAAACCGAGGGCTTTGAGCTGGCGACCCTGGTCACGGCGTCGATCACCGAGATTCCCCACGACGCCGCCGCGGTGATCACCCTGGCCCCCGAACGCCGCTACCGCCCCGAGGCCCTAAAGGCCCTGCGGCGCTACCTCGAACGGGGCGGCGGCAGCTTGATCGCCTTCCTCGCGCCGTGTCGAAGCAGCGGCGTGGAAGAAATCCTGGGAGAATTCGGCCTCTCCTCTCGTGACGCCATGGTCATCGATCCTGCCTCGGGCCCGGTCGATGGCGAAGCACCCGGGCTCAACCCGCTGGCCCACAGCTACGAGGTCCACCCGAGCACCCGCGGCCTCAACTCGAACCGCATGACCTTCTTCCGACACAGCCGAAGTTTCGAACTCAAGAAACCTCGCCCCGACGATCGCATCACGCCCACGGTCTACGCGAGTCACCGCTCCTGGCTCTACGATGACCCTTGCCACGTCGGCGGACGCGTAACCCCCGAAAAGCCTGCCGACGCGAAGAGCGAGTACCACCCGCTCGTCGTCACCGGCGAATACCAGCGCGGTGGTGGCGAGACCCGGATCGCGGCCTTCGGGAACGTCGACATCGCGTCGAATCGCGACCTGCGTTCGATCTACAACCTCGACCTCGTGCTCAACACGGTGCACTGGGCGGTCCAGCGGGAGCCTTCGATCACCCTGCGGCCGAAGACCGGAGGCGTGCTCCAGTTCCCGGTTCCGCTGCAGAACTCGATGCAGGCGTTCTATGGGATCGGACTGCTCGTGCCGGAAGTCATCCTGCTCGTCGGCGGGCTCGTGTGGATGCGCCGACGAAGCGCCTGACGCTAGCCGCCGTCCTCACCGGGAGGCTGGGTCGCCAACGCGATCCCCTTCGCTCCCGCTTGCTGGGCCAGATCGAGAATGTTCACCGCCTGGCCCAGCAGCACGCGACGATCGCCGCGAAGCACCACGATCTTCTGATCGGCCGCCGCCAATGCCTTTTCGAGCGCCGGCAGCAGATCGGCTTCGGCCACGACGCGATCGTTGATCTGGATCTGGCCGTCGAGGCTCACGGCCACCGTGACACCCTGGGGCGTCTCTTCGCTCAGCGCCGCGGTGGGGAGATCGATGTTCTTCCCCTCGTCCTGCATCACCGTCGTCGTCACCATGAAGATGATCAGCAGCACGAGAAAGATGTCGGTCAGCGGCGTGACGTTGATCTCGGCGACGATCCCGTCGAAATCGTCGCCGCCTTCGTCGCTAGGAAGAGCCGAGATCGACATCGACTGCTCCCTCCTGCTCCGAACCGACGTAGATCAGCGCCTGGACCAGGCGTTCGCAGGCGCGCGCGTAGGTGCTTGCAATCGCGCCCACTCGCACCTGCAGGTAGTTGAAGAGCATAAGGGCCACGATCGCGACGCCGAGTCCGGCCGCCGTCGCGATCAGCGCTTCGGAAATTCCCTGGGCCACCACCGCAAAACCGCTGGCCCCGTGGGTCGCCATGTCGCCGAAGGCCCGAATGATACCGATCACCGTCCCGAAGAGTCCCACGAAGGGCGCCAGCGACCCGGTGGTACCGATCATCCAGATGCCGCGGCGCAGTCCAGAAACCTTCTCGGCGCGCAGCGTGGCCAGCACGCGCTCGAGGTCTTCCACCGCGACGTTCGCCCAGCGCAGCCCCGCCTGCAGAACCTCCGCAATCGGCGCGCTCGAGTCTTCGCAGACCTTTCGCGCCTTCGACAGATCGCGCGCCACCAAGGCATCGATCGCGCCGGTCGCAACGGCGCGCGTCGCCTTCTCGAGCCCGCGAAACGTTTTCAAGCGTTCGAAGAACACCGCGATGGAAATGATCGAGCCGATCGCCAGGGGCACGTTCGAGAGCCAGCCCATCTTGAGCAGCTCCCAGAGATAATCCGCTGAGTACATCGTCTCCGATCCCACCTGAAATCCGCCCGGGGTTCCCCCGCCGGAAAGTTTTTCGCTTTGTCCAGGACGCGCGGCGGCGAAGCATATCCGACGAACCCCCCGGCTGCCGCATGAGCGCATCCCCGGGCGGGCGCCGCGTTGACACCCCAGAGGCCCTCTCTTAGCATCGCCAACCGGCCGACCGAAGCCGTGGGAGCCCGGCCGCGCCGAGCCCTGCAACGGGTTTTCGGGTCGGGTGCGCCCCGCCGCTCGGTCTCCGGAACCACTGCATCCGAGCGATCGTCTAAATTCGAGAATGGCCGAACGTCCCCGCCAGGGGAGGACGACCCACGATCCACGGGGCCCCGATGAGACCGCCGAAGCCGCGCCTGCCGCATCGAAGATCGCGTCCGAAAACGATGCTCCACCTGGGGAACATCGCGATCGCCGGTGGGCCGCAGATGGGGCTGGCCGCCGCAGGCGCCCCGAGTGCCCCGCATCTCGGGATGCCAGACCCCGAGGATGCCCGCAGTGCATGGATCTCCGCGTCGATCTCCTTCGGAGCACACGCGCTCGTGATCGGCTCCCTCGCGATCTTTGCGTGGCTGAACCCCGACCTCGTGAGCGAGCTGATTCCCGTGCAGATCGTCAAGGAACTTCCGGGGTCGAACGAGGAGCCGGCACCGGTCGCACCCAAAACCCTCATCCCCCGGCGGGCCGCCGTTGCCCCCACCCTCCAGGCACGCGACATCGCCCAGACGCTGCGGCCACAGGCCGCGGCGGTTTCTGCCGAGACCCTCGACATGACGAAGGTCGACCTCCAGGCCGCGCCCACGACCCTCGAGCAGCGCAATGTCACCGCCCAGCGCATCGCAGTCGCCGGCGCCGTGCAGATGCCCACCTCCGCGAGCGGACGCTTCGCAGTCGCCATGCCGGTCGC
>CAJXIC010000203.1 GCA_913054385.1 uncultured Pseudomonadota bacterium | reverse complement strand
CCTCGCCTGCCGGAAACTCGCCGGGACCAAAGACTCCCCAGGCGAGTGCGTCGACCACGACGCTGCCCGCAAGCAGCTGCACCGAGTCCGGTCCGTTCTGAAAATCGAAGTTGGCGTACTGGTCGGCGCCCGGGGTCGCGCTGACGCCCTCGCGGTCCACGTCCGCCAGCAGGAAGAGCCCACTCGGACCGATCGCGCCGACCAGTTCGACCAGCGGCCCCGGTGCGCCGTTGGCGCCGTTCACCCCCAGCAGCCGATAACCGGCGAGATCGGCACCGGGGACGCCGGCGATTTCGACGAAGCCGTGGCCGTTGTCGGCCCCCACGGCGTCGTAATACACCTCCGAAATCAACGGCGTCGCGCCCGCCGGAAGCCCCGCCACCATCACACCTGCAAACGCCAGCCATCCCCTCCCAAGGACTCGAGCCAGGCGTTTCGCGTACACGTTTGCACTCCTTTTCCGGTCATTGATTTTCGGTTGATTCGATCGGGATCCACGCGGAACCCGATTGCGAGGCATCGCGCCGCGGCTGCGCCGGTCGCGCACCAAACCAGCCGCCGGTCCAGCCGTCGAGCCCGGCCGCGAGTTCGTCCGCCCGGCGCTGCAGCCGCCTGCGTTCGTCGTCTTTCGCTGGGCCCGCAAGGAGTGTGTCCAGCGCCGCCTGCCGCTCGAAGTACAGTTGGTTCACCTGGTCGAGCACGTCGTCGCGCAGCGCGATGCGCTGACGCAGCTCGCGCGAGAGGTCGATGGCGCGGGGATCAAAGCTCCAGTCGCCGAGTTCCCAGCGCAGCAGCAGCGCCACGTCGAGGTCGCGATCGCGCTGCTTCTCCGAGTCCGACAGCCGGTGTAGCTCGCCGTAACTGAAGCTCTCGTCAAAATCGCTCCCCGACTGCTGGCCCAGAAAGGCGCCGAAGCGAAGCTCGACATCGGGCCACAAGCCGCGGCGGTCGACTCCGCGCCGCAGGCGCCGGAAGCGCTCGGGGCCGAGGCCCAGGTAGCGGAGCACACGGCGCTGCACCGCGCGGATCTCGGGATCACCCGACGACGACGAAGCGCTCGGGCTGGCCGCCGGTGTGCGGGCGCCCTCGAGCAGGCCCAGCGCCGTGGCGGCCATCACCCGCTTCGCCCCCAGCGCCACCCGCGCAACCGGGTGGCCGCCCGCGGGCTCGGCGGCACGCCGCCAGGGACCTCGCGGCGACGCGGCCTCGAGCAGGCCGCCATCGCTGGCCAGCCAGCTGCGATCCTTCCCCACCGCCAGCCACGCAAAGCGCGCGCCCGGCGCCGCCGGTGGGCGCACGATCTCGAAGTGCTCCGCGCCTTCTCGGCGTAGGGCCAGGGCCCGGGGGTAGACGCGGATGGCGTCGTAGCCCGGAACGTCGAGCAAAATCTGCACCGGGAGCGCGGCGACCGAGAGCCCGGCGAGCGGAGGCAACCGCTCAATTTCGAGGGCTCCGTCCGTAGCGTCGTCAACGCGCCACACGGCCCCGCCGATCACCACCTCCAACTCGAGATGCCCGTCGGCGGCAGCCCTTGAGCCCAGCGCCAGCGCCCCCGCCCGCGCGAGAGGCAACTGCGAAGAGAGTCGCCCGAAGGCCCCGGCACCGCGCCGCAGAAAGACGCCCGCTTCGGTCGCCCCCACGACGAAGGGTCCGCGCGCAGCGATTCGGTGGACTCGGTTGGCGCGCTCGCCCGAGCCCAGCGGAAAGCGAACCGGCGACGGACGCGCGCCCCCGAATTCGACGCGGTAGAGCCAGCGCGCCCCCGCGATCCAGAGGCCTCCCCCGGCGTCGAAGGCCAGATCGCGCACCGCTCCCACCGAGGCGATGCGCCTCGGCGACGGGTCGGCTCTGCCGTCCCCGCCCTGCCCACGTGCTGCGTAGAACGAAACTCCGTCCGGCCCACCGAGCGCCCAGCGCGAAACATCCGGCGCCGCATTCGGATCCCGCACCACCACCGTCAGGGCCTCCCGGCCGACGCCCCGCGGCGGATCGACGCGGCGCCAGCTGACATCGCTGCGGTCTTCCGCGGCCGCCGCCACCGAGAGCAGCCCGGCAAGGCCACCGGCAAAGGCTCGCCGCCGAGCTTCCCTGCAGAACGTGGAACACATACCGCCTTTCCGAGCAAGCTCCGTGCCGAAGTGGCGGACGCTTTGAGCGGCCTGCCACGCTGCGAACGTGTACGGCGATCCACGTGCCGGAGGCCACGCGGACGCGCATACTCAGCCGGGTGACGGATTCCGATCGCTGCCGCTGCACTCGGCGATGCCTCGTGCTCGCACTGCTGCTTGCCGTCGCTTGCGACGCGCCACCGACGGACACGAAGCCACCGGATGGCGCCGATGATCGCAATGAAGCCCGGGTGCAGGAACTGATGGCGCTCGGCTACCTCGACTACAGCGACGAGATCGCCACCCCCGGCGAAAGCGTCGTCACGCAATTCGATCGCGAACGCTCGGCCCCCGGCTACAACCTCGTCGTCAGCCGCCAGCTCGCGAAGGCCGAACTCTTCGATGCCGAGGGAAGGGTCGTCCACGCCTGGCAGCCCCCCGGCGTCAAGCACTTCTCGAACGTAGAACTCGATCGCCGGGGAAGGCTGCTCGTCAGCGGCGCGGCCAAGGACGCGGGGACCGGCCACCTGATCGTCCTCGACTGGAATGGGCAAGTGCTCTTTGAGGAACGCATCGGCTCGCACCACGACGCCGAGTGGCGGCCCGGCGGTACCATCGCCGCGCTCACCCGGCAGCGACGGCGCCTCCCCGGGGTGGCCGACGGCCAGGTGATTCGCGACAACAGCATCGCCCTGGTCGACCCCTCACAGGGGGTGGTCTGGGAGCGCAGCCTCACCGAGTCGCTGCTCGCATCCCCCGAGCGCTTCCGGTTCCAGCGCCTGCCGCGCATGAAGAAGGGCAGCCTCGGCCCGATGATCGACCTGCTGCACGCCAACTCGCTCGAGGCCATGCGCTATCCCGAATTTGCCGAACGCCACCCGCTCTACGCAGAGGGCAACTGGCTGGTCTCGATCCGTCACCAGGACACGTTGGCAGTGATCGACGGGGCGAGTGGTGAGGTGGTCTGGAGCTACGGCCAGAAAATCCTCTCCGGGCAACACGACGCCCAGCAGCTACCCAACGGAAACCTGCTGGTCTTCGATAACGGCTTGTCGCGCGAGTCGTCGCGCGTTCTCGAGATCGACCCGGTCACCGAAGCGATCGTCTGGCAGTATCCGCCGCCGGGCGGAGACCCGTTCTTCACCTTCGCAAACGGTTCGAGCCAGCGCCTTCCCAACGGCAACACCCTGGTCGCAGACTCCGACCACGGCGTGGCCTTCGAGGTGACACCCGCGGGCGAGACGGTCTGGCACTTTCGCAACCCCCACCGCGACGAAGAGGGCCATCGCGCGACCATCGTACGCATCAAGCGCTACCCCACCGAGTGGGTCAAAAAGCTTCTGGGGAAACCTTGACGCGGCGCAGTGCCTCCCGAAGAATCGCCCCCATGCGAACTCTTTCCCGGAGGCTTACCAGGTCGCTGCGCCGCCTCGTGGCGGCCCCCCTCTGCGCCGGGCTCTGGCTCGCCGCGCCAGTTGCCGCAGCCGACGAGGCCCCGGCGCTCGCGAGCCTGGTAATCGAATCGCCGCGCTCGCTGCGCCTGCACGAAATCCAGCGCGCACTCGCCCGCGACCGCGAACGCCTGATCGAGCTACTGGCGCGACCCGCCGACGCCGAGAGCGCCGCGCTGCGCGACGACCCCGAACTGGTGGCGATCGCGGAGCGCATGCCGCAGCTCCAGGCCGAAGAGGCGCGCTTCCACCGGGACGCCAATCCCCCCTCCCCGCCGGACGTGGCTGCCGGGCCCCGGTGAGTTCCCCCTCGCCCGTGCCGGACGCCGGGCGCGTCGTCGCGTTGGCTGGAGGGGTCGGTGCCGCCCGTCTGCTGCGCGGGCTGGTGCGCGTGATCGACCCGGCCGACCTCACGATCATCGTCAACACCGGCGACGACCTCGCCTTCTACGGCGTGCCCGTCTCGCCGGACGTCGACATCGTGCTCTATACGCTTGCGGGTGTCGTGTGCGAAGCCAGCGGCTTCGGGATCGAGGGCGACAGCTTCGCGGTCGTCGACCGCCTCACCGAACTCGGCGTCGAGACCTGGTTTCGCCTGGGCGACCGGGACTTCGCGCAATGCCTCCAGCGGGGGCTCTCGCTGCGTGCCGGTCGCAGCCTCTGCGAAATCACCGACGAACTGGCCCGCGGCTTCGGCCTGCGCTGTCGCGTACTGCCGATGTCCAACGACCCCTGCCCGACGATCGTCGACCTCGATGACGATCGCTCGCTGCACTTCGAAGAATTCCTGGTGCGCGAAGGCTCGCCGGATCGCGTGAAAGCCATCGACCTCAGCGCCGCCCGGGGTGCGAAGCCGGCGCCCGGCGTCCTCGAGGCCATCGCCGAAGCCGACACGCTCCTGGTCTGCCCCAGCAACCCCGTGGTTTCGATCGGCCCGATCCTGGCACTGCCCGGCGTTCGCGAAGCGCTGATGCAGGCGCAAGCTCCGGTGGTGGGCATCTCGCCGATCGTGGGCGGCGCGCCGATCAAGGGGCCGGCGGATCGCTTGCTGCGCGGCGTGGGCTGCGAGGTCTCGGCAGCGGGCGTCGCCGGGCTCTACCGAGATTTCCTCACGGGCTGGGTGATCGACGAGCGCGATGCCGAGCACCTGGAGGCGTGCGGTGGCGCCCACGAGC
>CAJXIC010000202.1 GCA_913054385.1 uncultured Pseudomonadota bacterium | reverse complement strand
CTGCTTCCAGTTGGGCCAGTCCTTCGCACGCGGTCGCACCCTGCTGGTGACGGCGCGCCCGGCCCTCGAGGCCCTCTCCGCCGAAAGCGGCGAGTCGGCGCACCTGGCCGTGCTCCGCGGCTTCGACGTGGTGCATCTCGATTCCGAAGTGGCGTCGCGTCTGGTGGCGACGACACCGCGCATCGGCATGAGCCTGCCCGCGCATTGCACCGCGCTGGGGAAGGTCCTGCTCGGTTGTGCAGACGACGAACTTCGCCAGGCCTTCGACGACGAAGTCGTCGCGGTGACGGGGCTCGACGCACACACGCCCAACACCATCACGGATCGCGAGAAGTTCTTCGAGCACCTGCGCAGCGTTCGCGTGCAGGGCTTCGCAACCGATCTCGAAGAATGCGAAACCGGTCTGCGTTGCGTGGCGGCACCGGTTTTCGACCGTGCTGGCGGGGTACTGGCAGCGCTCTCGCTGTCGATGCCGGAGCAGCGCGCGCGCGACGACCAGCTACTGGGCGACCTGGCTTCAAAGGTCGTAGCGGCGGCCCACCGCGTCTCGGAAGGTCTGGGCCAGCTGGCTTGATCCCGGTCTGCGTGGCCGCCTTTCGCGCGGCTTTCGACTCCCTGCCGCGGGATACGGCCACGAGATAAGCCCACGGGCTAGGCCCACCGGGTGGGCCGCCCGCCGCCTTCCTTGATGGGCTGTTGGGTCTCCCGTAAGCTCGGCGCCTTCCGGATGCCCGGGCCCCTGCGGTTCGCGCTCGTGCCCGATGCCGCCCCCGCCACCCCCACCCGGAGGTCCACGCGATGGATTTTTCCCTGAACGACCAGCAGTTGACGCTGCAGGATGCGGCCCGCCGCTACGCCGCCGAAAAGATCGCGCCGGTCGCCGCTGAGTTCGATCAGAGCGGCGAGTTTCCGCACGAGGTGATCCGCGGAGCGTGGGAACTCGGGATGATGAGTACCTGCGTGCCCGAGGAATACGATGGCATCGGCCTCTCGATGCTCGACAGCTGCATCATGGTCGAGGAACTCGCGTGGGGATGTTCAGGGATGACCACCTCGATCATGTGCAACGACCTTGGCCTGATGCCGATCCTGGTCGCGGGAAGCGACGACCAGAAGCGCGAGTGGATGGCTCCCTGTGCGTCCGAATTCAAGCTGGTCTCGTTCGGGCTCTCCGAGCCCAATGCCGGTTCGGACGTGGCAGGGCTGCAGTTGCTCGCCGAGGCCGATGGCGACGACTACGTGCTGAACGGCACGAAGTGTTGGATCACCAACGGGGGGCACGCCGACCTCTTCACGGTCTTCGCCACCCACGACCGCAAAAGCCGCCACAAGGGGATCTCGGCGTTCATCGTACCGGCGGGTACAAAGGGGCTTTCGCCGGGGAAGAAGGAAGACAAGATGGGGCAGCGTGCCAGCGATACCTGCGTCGTCCACTTCGACAACGTGAGGGTGAAAGCCAGCCAGCGGCTCGGCGCCGAGGGCGAGGGCTTCCGGATCGCCATGCAGACCCTCGACCGC
Organism: uncultured Pseudomonadota bacterium; assembly: GCA_913054385.1. Taxonomy (GTDB): domain Bacteria; phylum Myxococcota_A; class UBA9160; order UBA9160; family UBA4427; genus JAYGCV01. The sequence continues at coordinate 3,256 of CAJXIC010000202.1, read as the reverse complement.
ACGCGGCCCTCGATCGCGGCCCTCGCGGTCGGCATCGCCCGGCGCGGTCTCGACGAGTGCCTCGCCTACGCCCAGGAGCGAAAGGCCTTCGGCTTCCCGATCGGGAGCTTCCAGGCGGTCCAGTTCATGCTGGCCGACATGGCGAAGGGGATCGAGGCCGCCCGCCTGCTCACCTACCAGAGCGCGTGGATGGTGGACCAGGGGATGCGGGCCTCGAAGCAGTCCTCCTTCGCGAAGTGCTTCGCCACCGACATGGCGATGCAGGCGACCACCGACGCGGTCCAGATCTTCGGCGGCAACGGCTACACGAAGGATTACCCGGTCGAAAAACTGATGCGTGACGCCAAGCTGATGCAGATCTACGAGGGCACGAACCAGATCCAGCGGCTGGTGATCGCCCGGGAGCTGTTGAAGGGTTAGCGGCCCTCGAGGATGGGTTCGGGGACCCGGCAGCGGGCTTGGCTGCGGCTCGCGGCGCCCCGTGGGCGATCTGATAGACTCGCGCTCTTCGTTTTTCGGGGTGCGTTGGCCCGGTTACCCGAAATGCGACCGCCTCGAAACGGCGATGACTTGCGTCGGAGTTCCCCCCCCCCAAAAAATCGCTTCGGGTCTAATGCGAAGACGAAGGAAATGCAGTGAACGACAAGCAGAAAGCACTCGCGTACCACTGTGAAGGCCGCCCGGGAAAGATCAAGGTCGTTCCAACGAAGCCAACGGCCACCCAGGAAGACCTGTCCCTCGCCTACAGCCCCGGCGTGGCAGAACCCTGCCGCGAGATCGCCAAAAACCCCGAAGACGCCTACCGCTACACCGCCAAGGGAAACCTCGTCGCGGTGATCAGCAACGGCACGGCGGTGCTGGGGCTCGGGAACATCGGCGCTCTGGCGGGGAAGCCGGTGATGGAGGGGAAGGGAGTCCTCTTCAAGCGTTTTGCCGACATCGACGTTTTCGACATCGAGATCGACAGCGTGGACACCGACGAGATCGTCCGTACCTGCGAGTTGATCTCCCCGACCTTCGGCGGCATCAACCTCGAAGATTTTCGTGCGCCCGAATGCTTCGAAATCGAAAGACGCCTCCAGGCATTGGTGGACATTCCGGTCTTCCACGACGACCAGCACGGCACGGCGATCATTTCGGGCGCAGCGCTGCTCAATGCACTGCTGATCACCGAGCGGAAGATTGAAGATACAAGGGTGGTGTTCTCGGGGGCTGGTGCCTCGGGTATCGCCTGTGCGCGTCTCTACAAGGACCTCGGCGTCAAGCCCGAGAACATCCTGCTCTGCGACAGTCGCGGCGTGATCCATTCCGGTCGCGAAGAGGGGATGAACTCCTACAAGGAAGAGTTCGCCATCGAGACCAAGGCGCGCACCCTCAGTGACGCACTCGTCGATGCCGATGTCTTCGTCGGACTTTCTCAGGCGGGGCTGGTGAGCCAGCAGATGGTGAAGGCGATGGCGCCGAAGCCCATCGTCTTCGCGATGGCGAACCCCGACCCGGAGATCACCCCCGAGGATGTCGCTGCAGTGCGCCCGGACGCGATCACGGCGACCGGCCGCTCGGACTACGCGAACCAGGTGAACAATGTGCTCGGTTTCCCCTTCATCTTCCGGGGGGCTCTCGACGTGCGCGCGCGGGAGATCAACGAGCCCATGAAGCACGCCGCGGTGCAGGCGCTCGCCGAGCTCGCCCAGCGCGGCGAAGCGGTGCCCGAGGTGGTCCGCCGCGCCTATCCGAACGAGAATTTCGACTTCGGGCCGAAGTACATCATCCCGAAGCCCTTCGATAGCCGGGTGCTGCAATACGTGGCGCCGGCGGTCGCCCAGGCAGCGGTGGACAGTGGCGTCGCGCGCCTCGACCTCGACATCGCCGAGTACGAGCAGCGCATGATCCAGAAGATCGGCGAACTCTCGAACTCCTGAGGGCCCTGGCTGTGCAACCCGCGACGTTTCAAGGAGCGAGGAGTCCATGTCGATCAACGAGCAGCTGAAGAAGCTCGAACAATTGAATGCCCAGGTGGCCCTCGCCGGAGGCGAGGCGCGGATCGAGCGTCAGCATAAGCTCGGAAAGTTGACGGCGCGCGAGCGCTTCGAGCTGCTCTTCGATCCCGGGACCTTCGTCGAGATCGACAAGTTCGTGGTGCATCGCTGCACCGACTTTGGGATCCAGGACCAGAAGTACCTCGGAGACGGCGTGGTGACCGGCTATGGCCGGGTGCACGGGCGCAAGGTCTTCGCCTTCGCGCAGGATTTCACGATCTTTGGCGGCAGTCTCTCCGAGGCCTTCGCCCGCAAGATCTGCAAGATCATGGATCTCGCGATCAAGGTGGGGGCTCCTGTCATTGGCCTGAACGACGGCGCGGGAGCGCGGATCCACGAGGGTGTGAACTCGCTCGGCGGTTACGGCGACGTCTTCCTGCGCAACGTGATGTCTTCGGGGGTGATCCCGCAGATTTCGACGATCATGGGCCCGTGTGCCGGCGGCTCGGTCTATTCCCCGATCCTCACCGACTTCCTGATCATGGTGCAGGAGACCAGCAACATGTTCATCACGGGCCCGGACGTGGTGAAGACGGTGACCCACGAGGAGGTCAGCGCCGAGGATCTCGGCGGGGCGATGGTCCACGCGACCCGGAGTGGCATCGCACACTTCGCGGCGAAGGACGAGCAGGAGTGCATCGAGACGATCAAGCACCTGCTCTCCTACCTGCCCCAGAACAACATGGAGACGCCGCCTTTCGTCGCCACCCAGGATCCGGCGGATCGGATGGACCCGGAGCTGCGATCGGTGATTCCGGAAAACCCGAACGAGCCCTACGACATCAAGGACATCATCCTGAAGACGGTGGACGACGGACAGTTTCTCGAGATCCACGAGCGCTACGGCCGCAACGTGGTGGTGGGCTTTGCGCGATACGGCGGCCACGCTGTTGGCATCGTGGCGAACCAGCCGGCGGTGATGGCGGGCTCGCTCGATATCGAAGGCTCGCGCAAGGCGGCGCGCTTCGTTCGCTTCTGCGACGCCTTCAACATCCCGCTCGTCACCTTCGTCGATACCCCGGGCTTCCTGCCGGGGACCGATTCGGAGCACGCGGGCATCATCATCCACGGGGCGAAGCTGCTCTACGCCTTCTGCGAGGCGACGGTGCCGCGCATCACGATCGTCACGCGCAAAGCCTACGGCGGCGCCTATGTCGTGATGAACTCAAAGCACATCCGCGCGGACGTCAACCTCGCCTTCCCGAGTGCGCAGATCG
>CAJXIC010000201.1 GCA_913054385.1 uncultured Pseudomonadota bacterium | reverse complement strand
TCTTCGTCGACGCCGACCAGGACGGTGAGTGGACCGCACCGGGGCTCCCCGACATACTTCCTGACACGATCCGCGAACCCCTCAAGAAGCCCGAGGCGCGCTAGGAGGCGGGCACGTCCCCGCCGGCGACCGGTGCCTCCGCGGCGCGCGGCGCCGCGCCCTCCGGGCAGATCAGACGCTTCGCGATCAGACGCGTCCTTGCAAAACCGTCGGCCAGCGCCGAGACGGTGACGCAGCCGCAGGGATCGCTCAGGATGTTGCCGTCGATCGCAGTGCTGAGAATTCGCACGTGCCCGTCTCGCTTGAAGTCCCAATCGCTGACGCCTTCAAACAGGCCGTCGAGGGTATAGAGCCTCAGTTCGAGCACCCGCGGCGACAAGATGGGGATGATTCCGTCGGGGTCATCCCGGTACGAGACCCAGGCCCGCACCCAAGTCGACTGGGTGCGGCGCAGCAGACCGTCGCAGCTCGAAGCCGCCTCGAGATTTACCTGGAAATGCTCGCCGACGGTGTGCCAGGAAGCGCGCACGACCTCGCCCACATCGCGGCCCTCGGCCCATTTCGCTTCGAGCGAAGCGATCTCCTCGGGGCTGGCGTCCTCGCGCTGGGCGACGCAGGCGCCGGTCAGCGCCAAGACGCCCGCCGCGGCCAATACACGCCGCCCCCAGACCCAGGTTCCCGTTCTGCTCACGCCGGCGCCCCCCTCTCTGGCTCTCGCGCCGGCGAGCATAGGGCGGGCACGGCGGGTCTGCCGAGGCATCGAGAACCGTTCCCGCAGAGGGGGTGTCCATCCCTTTGAGCACTCGTGACGGTCTTAACCCCACCGTCGGAGGTCCGAAGTCCGGGGAATGCATCGCCTCGCGACAATCGGCTTCCTGCTAGCGAGTACCTGGGGCGACGGGAAGCGACGGCTCCCGTCGCCCCTTCTCGTTCTAGCCCCCGCGGGGTAGCCACAGCGCAGCCCGACGCCGCCCATCCGTGCTACCCCGTGCCCCCGCGACGCCGTGGTAAAGGCCACCCGCGCCGACGCCCGGAGGGCCCCCTTGAATAAACCCCTGCAGGCGGTCCTCGACCTCCTCGATCTCGAACCGATCGAAGTCAACCTCTTTCGCGGCCAGAGCCCCAAAGAGGAGCGCCAGCGCGTTTTTGGGGGACAGGTATTGGCGCAGGCCCTGGTGGCGGCGGATCGCACGGTGGAGGACCGTCTGGCCCACTCGTTTCACGCCTACTTCCTGCGCCCCGGCGATCCCGCGGTCCCGATTCTCTACGACGTCGACCGCATCCGCGACGGCAAGAGCTTCACCACGCGTCGGGTGAAAGCGATCCAGCACGGCCGCGCCATCTTCAACATGTCGGTCTCGTTCCAGGTGGTGGAGGCCGGGCTCGAGCACCAGATGCCGATGCCCGCCGCACCTTCTCCGGACGACCTCCCGACGATGAAGCAACAGGAAGCGGTGCTGATCGAGAGTGCGCCGCCGGAGTTCAAGAGTTGGTTCGGCCGCGAGCACGCCTTTGAAGAACGCGTCGTCGATCCGATCAACTGGTTCGCCCCTCAAAAGCGCGACCCCCACCAGCAGGTCTGGATTCGCACCAACGGAAAACTGCCCGATGAGCCGGCGCTGCACCAGGCACTGCTCGCCTATCTCTCGGATATGTCCTTGCTCGACACCAGCTCGATGCCCCACGGCGTGAGCTACTTCGATTCCGGCATGCAGATCGCCAGCCTCGACCACGCCATGTGGTTCCACCGACCCTTCCGCACCGACGACTGGCTGCTCTACGAGACCGACAGCCCCTCGACTTCGAACGCCCGGGGCTTCAACCGCGGGACGCTCTACGCCCGCGACGGAACGCTCGTCGCCTCGGTGGTGCAGGAGGGACTGATCCGCCAGGCCCCGGCGAACCGCGTCAAGGCTTAGCCGGCCCCGGGGATCTGCCGCGGCCCCTAGTTCATCAGTCCGCGCGAAGGTTCGATCGGCAACTGGCCCTTTGCCACTCGGTCGGCGCGTCCACGCAGGGTTTCGACGGCGCCTTCGAGTCCGATCATGATGATCGGCTTCTCTTCACGGATGCCGTCGAGCAGGTGCGCCGCCAACTGGTCGAGGGGCTGAATCGGCAAGTCGAAGCCCGCCTCTTTCGCCAGCTTCGCGAACTTCTCGAACGTCTGGGGCTCCCCCTCCACCGGCGTTTCGCGCGCCAGTTCGTCGGGTCGATTGCGATCGCAGGTCCAGATCCCGGTGTCGAGCAGCCCGCCCGCCGGGTAGAAGAGCGACGCAGCGAGCTTCGAGTCCGAGGCCGCCAGCTGGGCGGCAAGGCACTCCGTCAAGATCGAGACTGCCGCCTTGCTCGAGGCGTAGACGCTCTGGTCGGGCAGCGGCGAGATGCCGCCGTCCCCCGAAGAGGTGTTGATGACGTGGCCTTCTTCGCCGGATTTGATCATCCGCGGCACGAAGGCGAGCACACCGTGAACGACGCCCATCACGTTGACGCCGTGCACCCACTTCCAGTCGTTGATCGTGGTCTCCCAGATGCTCGCGGAGGGGGCACCCACCCCCGCGTTGTTGAAGAGCAGATGGCAGGCGCCGAAGGCCTCAAACACCCGGTCCGCCAACGCCGCCACCGATTCTTCCTTCGAGACGTCGGTGACCACGCCGAAGACTTCTTCCGAGGGCCCCCCGAGGCCTGCCACCGCGGCTTCGAGGGCCTCGGCTTCGACGTCGGCCAGGACGATCTTCGCCCCCTCGGCGCGCAGCGCCTCGGCGATCGCTAGACCAATGCCGCTGGCACCCCCGGTGATCACCGCAACGCGTCCCTTGAAATCCTTCATCGAAACCCTCCTCCGTCTTCTGAGCGCACACCGGGAGAGCACGCAGCCGACCCAGCGCGGCAGAGCATACCCTCCCTTGCCCTCACCGTAGGAGACCGCCTCCTCATTCGCCCAGCGCCTGCAGCAGCCGTTCGGCGGAGACGCGAAAGCCGTCGATCGCGCGACCCCCACCGCTGCGGGACATGGCAAAGAGTGTCCCGTCGTCCCGCAGCCGCGAAACTTCGGCCCCGAAGGCCGCGGGGTCCAAAAGCGGCCGGGCGACGCCGGCGGCCACGAGGATTGCGCGATTGCAGGGCGGAAACGGGCCGATGTCCGGGCCGACCACGAAGAGCGGCAGTCCAAGCCCCAGCGCCCAGTTCGAACGTTCGTGTGCCGGCGACAGGATGGCGTCGAAGTCCGGGAAATGCTGCGCCGTCCGGCGGTCGAGTTCGTCGCGCCCCGCCACGGCGACGCGGTCGACACCGGGGCTGTGGGCGGCGCCGAGCGCCGCTTCGAAGAGCCCGCCGCGTGCGCAGAAGGCGAGGACCCGGTGCCCCGCGCGGGCCGCCGATTCGACCGCCCCCACCAGCGCCTCCACGTGGTGCCGCGGCTCCGCCCCCGAACTGAAGGCCGCGACGCAGAGACCCTCACCGCGGGCGTAGCGCGCGCGGCGCAGGGCCGCCCAGTTCGCAGCGTCCGCAACCAACGCCGCTTCGACGCACAGCCCGGTGACCGCGAGACGCTCCCCCGCGACCCCGCCGCACTCGAACACGCGTGCCGCTTCGGCGGTCGGTACCAGTGCGCAGTAGTCGCCGTGCGGCACGGCCTCCGGCGGCACGCCCATCTCGCCGTGCTGGAACCAGAGCTTCGGGTGGGGCCCGATGGCCTGGAGGAGCAGCGGATGATCTACGACGCAGACCTCGGCCTCCCGGGCGAGGGCGCGCAACCCGGCGCCGAGCCCACGTGCCAGCAGCGTGCCCGCCCTGCCCGCCGCGAAGGCCCGCGCCCGCCCGTAGAGCCCGCTCTTCGCCGGCTGACGGCCCGCCGCGAGGTAGGCGCCGCGCACTCCCTGCCAACCTCGCAAGGCGATCCCCTCGGAGAGTCCAAAGACGTCGGCGTAGACGACTTCGAGATCGGGGTTTTGCGAACGCAGCGCGGCCACGCTGCCATCGGCGTAGAACGGATGACCGCGGCCGATCCCGATCGAAAGAAACGCCAGCACCCGAGCCCTCCACGAGTTGGTCGGCGCGAGGGTACCCGCCTGCGCCGGGCGAGGCTTTTGCCCGGCAGGCGCGATCGCTTACGCTCGCAAAATGCCGCCGCTGCTCGAAGATCCGCTGCACACCGCACGCACCTGGCGCGACGCCGGCCGAGCGGTCGCCATCGCCACCGTAGTCGAGACCTGGGGATCGTCCCCGCGCCCCGCCGGGAGCCAGTTGGTCGTCGCCGATTCCGGCGAGTTCGTCGGGTCGGTCTCCGCCGGTTGCGTCGAGGCCGGCGTCATCGCCAAGAGCGCCGAAGTCATCGAGAGCGGGCAGCCGGCGCTGCTCGAACTCGGCATCGAAGACGGGCGCGCCTGGGAAGTCGGACTCTCCTGCGGCGGCCAGATCGCCATCTGGATCGAGAGGCTCGACCCGGAGAGCCCCGTTCTCGACGCCCTGCTTTCGGCCCGCGAGCGCGGCGACCCGGTGGTGCTCGCCACCGATCTCGAAAGCGGGGAACGCGAACTCTTCATTCCCGATGCCGACAATGCAGCCGCCAGCAGCGGAGATGCGCTCGAAGCCGCAGCTCTAAGCGCCCTCGCCGAACGCCGCTGCCGTCGCGAGCGCATCGCCGAGCGCGACCGCTTCCTACATCCCTTCCACCGGGGCCCGCGCCTGTTGGTACTCGGCGCCGTCCACATCGCCGAGTCACTCCTCGAAATGGCGCGACTCGCCGGCCTCGAGGTGGTGCTGATCGAGCCGCGCCGGGCCTTCGCCGAGCGCGCCCC
>CAJXIC010000200.1 GCA_913054385.1 uncultured Pseudomonadota bacterium | reverse complement strand
CGGACAGCACCTGGCCGCGTTCCCCGGAGCGCCTGGCCGAGAGCCTCGATGGAGTTCCGGACGAGGACATCGACAAGATGACCCACCAGAACGCCATCCGGGAGTTCCGCTTCGACCCCTTTGCGGTCCGCGGGAAGGAAGCCTGCAGCGTGGGAGCGCTGCGCGCCGAGGCCACGGATGTCGATCTCTCGCTCAAGAGTCACGGAGGCAATTCTCCCGTCGACGAGCCGAGGCCCGTCACCGCCCGGGACATCACGCAGCAACTCGCGCAGCTCTACGCGACGCCAGCCGAATGACGTCGAATCCGGGCGAACACCTCCGGTGAGCGATCCCGAGTACCGCTACTTCGACGCGGACAACCACTACTACGAGACACGCGACTGTTTTACGCGTCACATCGATCCCTCGTATCGGGATCGCGCGATTCGCGTGGATGAGGATGGGAGCGATCGGATCTGGGTTGGCGATCGTCCCTTCACCTTCCTCGAGAATTATCGCTTCGACGTTGCGTTTCGCCCGGGCGCCCTCCGCGAGATGCTGAAGAAGAAGCGCTCGACCGAAAAGAGCGCGGGTGTCGTGGAACCGATCCAACCCGCGTACACCGACCGCGAAGCGCGCCTGTCCCTGATGGACGAGCAGGGCCTCGAGGCGTGTCTCCTCTTTCCGACGCTGGCGGTCTGCGTCGAGCATTTCATGAAGGATGACCCGCCGCAGCTCTACGCGAACCTGGCCTCCTTCAACCGCTGGCTCGAGGAGGATTGGGGATTCGGCGCCGACGGGCGGATCTTCGGTGTGCCGCTGCTTTCGTTGCGTGACCTCGACCGTGCGGTCGCGGAACTCGACGAACTCCTTCGACGCGGCGCACGCGTGTTGAGCCTGCGCCCGGGGCCCGCCTTCGGGCGATCTCCCGCCGATCCGTACTTCGATCCCGTGTGGTCCCGGATCGAGGAGGCGGGTTGCGTCGTGGCCTTCCACATCGGCGAGTCGGGCTACAACGAGATGATGAGCGTGCACTTCGGAGAGGAGCCGAATCCCTCCTCGCACCTGCAATCGGCCTTCCAGTGGAGCTGCTTCTACGGCGACCGACCGATCATGGATACCTTCGCGTCGCTGATCTTCGGGAATCTCTTCGGTCGCTTCCCGGGGCTTCGGGTGGCCTCGGTGGAGAACGGGTCGCTTTTCGTTCCCTACTTGATGCGGGTGATGGACAAGATGGGGGGCATGGGGCGGAATGGTCCCTGGCCCGGGGGGCGAATTCGCGAGAAGCCGAGCGCGATCCTCAAGCGACACGTCTTCGTCTCGCCCTACCACGAGGAAGACATCGTCTCGCTGGTGCAGGAGATCGGTGTGAGCCAGGTTCTTTTCGGGTCGGATTTTCCGCATCCCGAGGGTTTGGCGGAGCCGAGGCACTTTCTCGAGGAGATTGACGCGCTCGATCCATCGGACATTCGGCGGATCATGCGGGACAACACCCGTCAACTCCTGGGTATGGCCTGAGGAGGATCTGGGGTGGGTGATCGCTTCGAAGGGCGCGTGGCGTTGGTGACGGGAGCCGCCGGCGCGGGGATCGGCAAGGCGATCGCGCATCGACTCGCTTCCGAGGGGGCGAGCGTGGTGGTGACCGACCTGCACGAACGCCGCACCGAGGAGACCACCGCCGAGCTGCAGGCGCTCTACGGGGACAGGATCGTGGGCTTCGCATACGACGTCGCGGACCGCGACCGCGCCGACGAGATCCTCGCGAGGGTCGCGGAGCGCGTTGGCCCGGTGGACGTCGTCGTGAACAACGCCGCCGAGAACGTGCTGGCGCCGATCTCCGAGTACTCCCTCGAAGACTGGGAGCGGGGAATCGACGTGAACCTCACGGGCTGTTTCCACCTGATCCGCCAGTCGCTTCCCTCGATGATGGAGCGCGGCTGGGGATCGATCGTGAACATCACGTCGGTGGCGGCATGGCTTTCGGGCGGTGGGCGCGAAGGCCCCTACGCGTCGTCGAAAGCGGCGCTGCATTCGCTGACGCGGGCGGTGGCTTTCGAGGGAGGCCCCTTTGGTGTGCGCTGCAACGCCGTGGCTCCGGGGATCATCCACTCGAAATTCATCGACAAGTACCGGGACGATTTCGAGAAGGAGATCGACAAGACCCCCTTGCGGCGCATCGGCGACGCCGACGAGGTGGCCAGCGTCGTCGCCTTCCTGGTCTCGGAGGAGTCGAGTTTCGTGACTGGAGAGGTCATCAACGTGAGCGGCGGGTGGTACATGCGGGCCTGAGGGCTCGAGCGGCGCTAGGAGGATTGAGATGCGAGAACGCCATTGGCCGTTTCCGGCCTTCCCGAACGGCTGGTTCCAGGTGGCCTACAGCGACGAACTCGGCGCGGGCGGCGTCGAACCGCTCGAGGTCTTCGGGCGGGATCTCGTTCTCTTCCGCGACGGAAGTGGCGCTCCGCGCATTCTCGATGCGCACTGTCGCCACCTCGGAGCGCACATGGGGTACGGCGGTGAAGTCGACGGAGATGGCCTCCGCTGCCCCTTTCACGGATGGCTGTGGAACGGCGACGGCGCGTGTACCGAGATCCCCTACGCCGCGAAGATCCCGAAGGGGGCACGGATCGGATCCTGGCCTGTGCACGAGGTGAACGGACTCGTCTACCTCTGGCATCACGCCGAGGGCGAGGCTGCGGGCCCGGTTCCCCCGGCGATCGACGAGGTGGGATCCGAATCCTGGACTCCCTTCACGAAGTTGCGCTGGAAGGTGGGCAGCCGGATGTACGACATGGGCGAAAACGCGGTCGATCACGTCCACTTCAAGTACCTGCACGGCGCCAGTGGCGCGCCGACCCTCGACCAGAAGACGGATGAAGACGGCAACGTCTCGAACTACTCGGAAATGGAGATGACCACGCCCAAGGGCCCCGTTCCGGGGTCCATCGAGAGCCGGGGCTTCGGGCCGGGGCTCGGGATGGTGCGGGTGAAGGGGGTGGTCGACACGATCATCCTCAACAACTCGACCCCGATCGACGAGGAGCACGTGGACGTTCGCTTCTCGTACATGCAGCGGCGCACCGAAGACCTTCGCGCGCAGCGCATCGGCGAGGCGATGCTGCGCGACCTGAAGAAGCAGATGGAGCAGGACATCGTGGTCTTCGAGCACAAGCGCTACTGGACGAAACCGCTGCTCGTTGCCGAAGACGGCCCCATCGGCGAGTATCGTCGGCGCGCCCGGAAACACTATTCGGGAAGCTTTGCTTCGTTGGAAGAAGCCGAACGCGAGGGCGACCCGAAGTCGGGGTGAGCCCCGGCCGCGGGGCTCGGCGCGTCGGGAGGAGAGCATGAGCGAGAAGCCCTTCCGGATTCTTCCGCGAATCACGCCCGAGAACCAGCACTTCTGGCGTGGCGGGGCCGAGGGCGAGCTTCGCTTCTTGCGCTGCAGCGCGTGTCGTACCTGGGTCCATCCGCCGATGCCGCTGTGCCCGGAGTGCCACAGCTTTGAGCTGTCGCCCGAGGCGGTCTCCGGGAAGGCCACGTTGCTGACCTACACCGAAAATCACCAGCCCTGGATCCCGGGCTTCGATCCGCCCTACCTGGTCGCCATTGTCGAACTTCCCGAGCAGCCCGGGCTGCGGCTCACCACCAACCTGGTGGGTTGCGAGCGCTGCGCGGTGGCCATCGGCATGCCGCTGCGCGTCGTCTTCGAGGAAGCCGACGACGGCATCTTCCTGCCGCTCTTCGAGCCCGAACCGGGGGATGACCCGGACGGGAAGGGCTAGGCGATGGAGGTCCTCGAGAAGCGCGCAGCGCTCACGGGCATCGGGCAATCCCAGGTGGGCCGCCGACTCGGCCGCGATCCGTTGGCGCTCACCGCCGAGGCCTGCCTGGCCGCGATCCACGACGCGGGGCTCACCACCCGGGACATCGACGGCCTCTCGACGTACCCCGGCGCCGCCATTTCCGGGGCCCCGGGTTTTAGCGGCGCCAGCATTTCCGACGTGCACGAGATGCTGCGCCTCGACCTCGACTGGTTCAGTGGGGGCGTAGAACTGCCCGGACAGCTCGGAGCGGCGATCAACGCCTGTGCGGCGGTGGCGACGGGTTTGGCGCGCCACGTGCTCTGCTTCCGAACGGTGTGGGAATCGACGGCACAGGGGGAGGGGCCGCGCGCGGGGATCGGGGCGGGAGGCGGTGGAAGCTTCCGCGCCAGCGGCATCATGGAGTGGACGCTTCCGTTCGGCGCGGCCTCGGCAGCCTGTTGGATCGCGATGATGGCGCAGCGACACTTCTTCGAGTACGGAACCACCCGCGAGCAACTGGGTCAGATCGCCGTCAACGCCCGGCGCAACGCCGGACGGAACCCGAAGGCGATCTACCGCGACCCGATGAGCCTCGACGACTACCTCGCGGCGCGGATCATTACGACGCCCTTCGGTCTCTACGACTGCGACGTTCCCGTCGACGGTTCGACGGCCTTCATCATCTCAAATCTCGAGGCGGCGAAAGATCTTCGCAAGCCGCCGCTTCAGGTCGAAGCCGTGGGCTCGGCGCTCCACGGCCGTCCCTCCTGGGATCAGTTCGACGATCTCACCGCGATGGCGGCGCGGGATGCGGCGAAGATGATGTGGCAGCGCACCGATCTGCGGCCTGCCGACGTCGACGTGGCAGAACTCTACGACGGTTTCAGTTTCATCACGCTCAGTTGGCTCGAATCGCTGGGTTTCTGCCGGGTGGGCGAGGGCGGGCCCTTTGTCGAGGGCGGTGAGCGGATCGCCCTCGATGGGGAGATCCCCCTCAATACCCACGGCGGACA
>CAJXIC010000199.1 GCA_913054385.1 uncultured Pseudomonadota bacterium | reverse complement strand
CAACACCCCGAATCCCACGAATCCGAGAAGCGATGCGTAGAGGTTCCGCCCGAGAAGCCCGGGAGCGATTCGCTGGCGGAAAGCGAGAGCGAATTCGTCGCCTTCGGCCGCGGCCAGGAAGCGACCGCGAATCTCGGCTTTCGGGATCGGCAGGTCGATGACGAAGCCCTCGTTTTCGAACCGCGACAGTTCCGCGATCACCGCGGGGTCGAGTGCCTGTGCCTGGGCCAGGGCGCGATCGAATGCCACCACCTCGAAGCGACGCGCATGGGCCTGGGAGAGGTTGAAGAGGATCTCGGCGCTCGGGCCCGTCGCCAGGGCGCGTTCGTAGAAGTCGATCGCCTCCTCAGTTCGATTCTCGTAGTAGTGGAGGTTCCCGAGATTGGTGAGGGCGATGGGGTCGTGGGGGCGACGTTCGAGAAGGAAGGCATAGCGCCGCGCGGCCTCTGCCAGGTCTCCCTTACGCCGCGCTCCAAGGGCGCCCGCCCGAGCCGCCAGCAGATCGGCTTCGGCGGCGTTCGCAACGAGGGTCCGGTCTTCCGCCGATTCGTTTCCAGCAGCGATGGCGTGGACCGCGCGCGCGACGGGGTCCGAACCCAGGGCCACCAGGGCCCGGCCGGTTCGCTCCGCCAGCGGATGGACCGCGATCAACAGCAGTAGGGCAGCGAGCACCGATGCAACGCGCATCCTCGAATCGCCGTAGGCGATTGCGATCGCGAAGAGAACGCACGCCGCCAGGGCCCAGCCCTCGCCGAGCACGAAGGGCACGAAGAAGATCGTCGCGAGGAGTGCGGCTCTCGAAAACGCGGGCATCGAGGGCCAGAGGGCGTCTCCGAGATCGTGTGCCGCATCGGAGGCTCTTTGCATCGAAGCGACGAGGAGAAAGAAGAGCGATCCGACCGCAAGCGCCACCGTCGCAATCGCGAGCAGGGTCCCCTCGAGCCACAGTGACGCCTCGAGGTGTCGAGGGACCGCGAGTAACGCGGCCCCGAAGCTCGCGAGAGCGCGTTTCGGCTCGCCGGCCTCGGCAAAGGTCCACGCCGCGACGGCATGGACGAGGGGAAGATCGGGCGCCAGGCGAACCGCACCCCTCACGCGCTCCTCCGCAGTCCCCAGAGCCTCCTGCGAGAGCAGCCAGCGACCCGCGGTGTCGATGCTGCCAGAGCCGAGGCTGAGCGCCCGGAAGCGCGTGGCCTCGATGCGCTCCTGCAGGCTGCCGTCGCCAACGAGGTGCCCCCCCGACAACGGCGAATCGAAGGACGGCAGCGGTGCGGGTGCCGGGGCCCCCGGGAACGAAGCTGCGCCCGTCGGCGCGGCGCTGACCAGGCCGAGCCACACGAATGCCCATGCGAGTCCGATCGGGAATCGCCGCCCTGTCACTGGATCCTCCGGGGTCCGACCCCTCTGGGCCGCCGGACGCTGTCGGTCGCTTGATCGCCCGTTGGCCTTCTATCGGCTTTCCAAGACCGGGGCTGAAGCCCAGGCCCCTCTCCTGCCACCGGAGCCCCCTCCCCTGCCCCCGCGGGCGCGGTCGACAACTCGGCTCGAGGCGACTAGATTCCGGCGCCTCGCGAGACTCGCGAGCGGAGATCGCCCTGTGGCCAACCACAAGTCCGCCGTCAAACGACACCGTCAGTCTGAGAATCGCCGGATCCGCAATCGCGACGTCCGCGGACGCATGCGGACTTCGGTGAAGAACTTCCGCTTGGCTCTCGCCTCGGGTGATGCCGGTGTCGCCGCCCAACGCTTCCGCGACGCCGAGCGCGAATTGCGACGCGCTGCGAGCAAGGGCGTGATCCCGAAGCAGCGAGCCAGCCGCCACGTGAGCCGACTCGCTCGCGGCCTGCACGCCCTGCAATCTTCCTGAACCAGAAGACGCAGTCCGGCGGGTTCAGGCAGCGAGTGCGATCACCAGTCGTTCGATCGCAAGTTCCGGTGGCAGTGCGCCCCCGCCCTTGATCGCCGTATCGGTTCGGTGAATGAAGCCGAGGCAGGCCTCGAGCTTCGGCACCGAATAGCGTCTGGCTTGGCGACGCAGTTTCTGGACCACGAAGGACGGCCCTGGAACCGAACCGCCTTCGGCGACACGCAGCAGCTTCCGGAAGTGGCCCGCAAGCGCAGCCAACACGACGGGCGCCGGGGCCCCCTGCCCCAGCAGGCGATCGAGCGTTTCCAGCGCATCGCGACCGCGGCCCTCTCCGATGGCATCGGTCAGATCCCAGACCGGCTGCTCGGCCACCGCCTGTGTCGACTCGGCGACGTGTTCGCGTTCGATCCGCTCCCCCGGTCCGGCCAGGAGCGCAATCTTCTCGATCTCGCGGCGCAGCAGCAGAAGTTGTGAGCCCACCTGCTCGGCCAGCAACTGGGCCGCCGGCGGTGCGATCTCGACCTGCTGCCTTTTCGCTTCCGCGACGATGAAGGAAACGATGTCGCGGCCGTCTTTCGGGGCCTCGCATTCGACTCGTACCGCCGGCTTCTTGAAGGCCTTCACCCAGCGCAGGCGCTTGTCGGCCTTCGCGGCGGTCACCACCAGCACGGTGGTCGGCGGGTCTTCGAGCTCCGGCAGCCGCGCGGAGAGTGCCTCGAGGAGTGCCTGGGAGCGGGCGTCAGCGCCCTCGGGCTCGTTCAGTATCACGAGCCGCCGGGACGACATCACCGGCAAGGTCTCGAGCGCCTCCTCCAACTCTGCGGCCGATGCCTGGTTTCCGTTCAGACGCTCAAAATTGAAATCTTCCTCGCTCGGGGAAAGCACACTCCGAAGCAGGGCCGCCTTGGCATCGTCGCGCAGCAGGGGCTCGGTGCCGGCGAGCAGGTAGGCGGGGCGCAGCCGACCGCCCTCGAGTTCGGCGACGAGGTCCCCGAGGTTCACCCCTGCCCTCCGGGTTCCGCCAGCGCCAAAGCGTCGAGCAGCCGCCCCGCGAGGATTCCGCTGATTCGGCGTAGCGCCTCGTCCCGGTTCTTGCGCCCCACCTCGACGTCCGAGCTGGCGAGGTAGATTTCGGACTCGGTAAACGATCCGAAATCGAGCGGCAACTCGGCGCCATCCTTGCGCTGGACAACGAGATCGAGCTTCAGCCGCACTTCGTACTCGAGTGCGAGCACCACCGATGAGAAACTCCGCGGGAGCGTTTCGATGGGCAGAACCACGCCGCGCACCACGAGATCGGCGCGCGCCGGATCGGAAACCAGCCGCGGCACCCCACGCCGCAGGAACTCCCGGCGAATCGCTGCCGTCACCATCATCTCGACACCCGGCTGGCTGGAACCATTCTTCAGGGTCACGACGGCGATTGTCCTGGCAGCACCCGGGCCGCTGCCGTGTCGCACGAGGTCGTAACTGCAGCCGGCTCCGAGGAGGAGACCGACCGCCGCGATTCGAAGCAACGCGGTAACGCAGCGAGGTGTCGCCTGAAGAGGAAAGTCGGCGCGCACCCCGCTACCCGACTCGCGGTGCCGGCGCCAACGCGCGTCCCGGCTCCGATCGCCTCTGCGGACGCACCAGGGCGGCTTCGCCGGGGGCCTGCCGAAGGATCGCAGTCCGGAGCGCGGCAGCCACCGGCGCGGCTTCCTCCAAAGGGATCAGGAAGCGCAGGGTGAGCGTCTCTTCGCGGTCCCTGAGCGGGGCCAGTACGGCTTCTATCAGGTTGCCGGCGTGGCCGGGGAGCGTCTCCGCAGAGATTCCGGGCGGCTCGAGCACCACCCGCCTGGCGCCGAGGTCAAGAGCGCGTTCAACGGCCATCCGCGTGCACTCGAAGAGCCTCTCCGAATCGTAGTCGCTACGAAGGCCGAGTCCGATGGCAAGCGCCAGGGGTACCCGAAGCCTTCCCTCGGTGGGCAGCAACAGGCACTCGCCCACCCGCCCGGCAATCCGGTCCTCGAGCAGCGCCTTCGAAATCAATCCGCAGACCCGCCAATCTACGCGCCCCACCGATCCCCGCAGCGGGCGATCGCCCTCGAAGAAACCCGCCACCAACAGATCTCCCTCGGCACGCTCGGTCGGTCGATGCTCGAGTTCGACCTTCAAGATCGCAGTCACGAAGCAGCCCCCCGCGTCTCCTTTGCAATCGCGTCGAGGATGCCGTTGATGAAGGCCGGCGACGAGTCGTCGCAATAGCGTCGCGCGAGTTCCACCGCTTCGTCGAGCACGACCGGAGCCGGCGTTTCGAGCCTCGCGAGCAACTCGAAGGTCGCCAGTCTGAGCAGATTGCGATCCACCACCGCCATTCGCTCGGTGCGCCAGTTGCGTGAGTGCGCGGAAATCAGGGCGTCGATCTCTTCCTCGCGGCTCCCCACTCCGCGAACCAATTCGGCAGCGAAGGGCCGGACGGCCTCGGGAACCTCGAAGCTCGCAACCACCTGGTCAAAGACCTCGTCGACGTTCTCCGGCGCTCTTCCCCGCAACCGGGCGACGTCGAGGGCGTAGAGCGTCTGGAGCGCGATCTCGCGGGAGCGATGGCGACTCGCCATCAGCGGGGCGCTTCCGGAGGCTTCGACAATCGGGCACGAATTCCGGCCATTTCGATCGCCGCCTCCGCCGCCTCGATGCCCTTGTTGCCGACTTCGCCTCCGGCTCGGGCCAGCGCCTGCTGCCTGTCGCCGGTGGTCAAGATGCCGAAGGCGACGGGCACTCCCGTCTCGCGAATGATCTCGCGAATGCCGTCGGTGACGGCATCGCAGACGTAATCGAAGTGGGGCGTTTCACCGCGGATAACGGCCCCGAGAGCGACGACCGCGTCGTAGCGACCCGAAGCCGCCAGAATCGAAGCCGCCTGCGGGATCTCGAAGGCGCCGGGGACCCAGACAGCATCGATCTCATCGCTCAACGCTCCCCGTGACGTCAGGGTCTCGACGCAGGCGTCGAGTAGTTTCGCGGTCAGGAACTCGTTGAAGC
>CAJXIC010000198.1 GCA_913054385.1 uncultured Pseudomonadota bacterium | reverse complement strand
GACCACCGAGATCTACACTCTTTCCCTACACGACGCTCTTCCGATCTCGGCACCGACCTGCTCCGGTTCGCAGAAGATGT
Organism: uncultured Pseudomonadota bacterium; assembly: GCA_913054385.1. GTDB lineage: Bacteria > Myxococcota_A > UBA9160 > UBA9160 > UBA4427 > JAYGCV01. The sequence goes on along the minus strand of CAJXIC010000198.1, from coordinate 4,839 downwards.
GCGCGTCGTCCTGGGCCATCGACCGAACCCGTGTGAGGCCACTCAGCGTGCCGCTCCGCTCGTTGCGATGCAGCCTGGAAAACTCGGCGAGCCGCAGGGGCAGCTCGCGGTACGAGCGCTTCCTGCTCCGAAAGAGCTGGCAATGGCCCGGGCAATTCATCGCCTTGATCCCGAGTTCTTCGCCCTCGTCCGCACCGGCAAACCAGAACATGTCGTCGTGGAACTTCTCGTAATGGCCCGAGATCTGGAACAACTCCGCGCGGAACAGTTGCGGCGTCATCACCTCCTGGTACCCGTGGCGCCGATACAGATCGCGCATCAAATCGATCAACCCGTTGTAGACCGCGGTGCCCTTCGGCAGATAGAAAGGCGATCCCGGCGACAGCGGGTCGAGATAAAAGAGTTCGAGTTCGGGACCGACTCGGCGGTGATCGCGTTCCTTCGCCTCCTCGACCCGCTTGCGGTAGGCCTTCATTTCCTTTTTCGACGCGAAGGCGGTGCCATAGATCCGCTGCAGTTTGGGCCCGGACTCGTCGCCACGCAGGTAGGAGCCCGAGACTTCGAGCAATGAAAAGGCTCCGATCTGCCCGGCGTGCGCGACATGGGGTCCCCGGCAGAGGTCGACGAAATCGCCGTGCCGGTAGAGGGTGATGTCCTCGCCCTCGGGAATGTCGTCCAGGCGCAACACCTTCAAATTTTCGCCGAGGTCGCCGAAAATCCTGCGGGCCTCGTCGCGACTCACCACTTCGCGCTCGAAGGCCACCTTCTCCTTGATGATCTCGCCCATCGCCTTCTCGATGCGCTCGAGATCGGCTGGCGTAAAGGGCTCGTCGACGAGAAAATCGTACTGGTACTTCTCGGAGTGATCGGTGCGTCCCACATCGATCTGAGCGTCGGGAAAGCAACGCTTCACGGCGTCGGCCATCACGTGCTCGGTCGAATGCCGGATCACCTCGCCGGCGGCTTCGTCACGGGTCGTCACCAACTGCAGCGCCACGTCGCGATCGAGGGGAAGACGCAAGTCGACGAGCCCGCCGTCGATGCGCCCGGCGACCGCCGCCTTCGCCAGGCCGGGGCCGATCTGAAGCGCAACCTCTCCCACCGTGACCCCGCGCGGCAATTCGAGCACCGCACCGTCGGGCAGCGTGACCTTGATTTCACTCATGAATGCGGGCAGGTCATGGGTCGGGTGCTCTTCGGCGTCGAAGGTGGGCTGGGGCGCGCAAGACGCGATGCGCGCCGCTGGTAGGCACGAGCGGATTTGAACCGCCGACCTCCGCCGTGTCAAGGCGGCGCTCTAGCCCCTGAGCTACGTGCCTAAATTCGGCTAACGAGCCGGAATCAATATCGTTTTGCCTATTCTCTGTCAATCCGGGAACGACCGATTTCGCGAAGGAGCGAGACGGCCCCGCGCGCCGCACCCGGCCCGGCGCAATTCGGCGACTAGCGCAGCACGATCCGCAGGCCACCGGCCACTCGCTCAACATGCCACACGCCCTCAACGGACGGCTCCATGCCGGAAAGCTCGACGGCGAATGCCTCTGGCGACTGGCGGCTGGCGACCCGAAGGCGGACACGACCTCGCTCGTACCCCCGGACCTCGACGTTCTCGACCGACCGCCTGGCCAGCAACTGCTCTTTGACGATCACGATCTGGGCCGGCGACACGACCCCCTCGAGCACCACGCGGTGGTCCGAAAGCGGCGCCTCCTCCGCCTCGATCACCAGGCCCGCCTCGAGCAATCGGCGTCGCACCCGGTCCGAAGCGACGTAGACCTCGACCAGCGCGCGGTAGAGCGTCTCCCCGGTCGCCTCTCCCTGCGGATCGAGGCCGGGACCCTCGCCATGGTCCTCCACCACGCGGAAACGCTCGGTATAGACGAGCGGATCGCGACCCAGCGCGGCCCCGAGATCATCGCTGTCGGCTTCCGGCTCCCGGCCCGCCTCCCGAAGCGCCACTTCGATCACGGCTTCGCGGATCCCCTGCGAAAGGACCCGTTGACGCGAACCCACCGAACCGGGCTCAACCACGACTTCGGCCAGAAGTTCGACGCGGACGCGATCCCCGCCCGCAGCCGATCCCGCTCCCAGCAGGGCGAGGAGCCCCACTGCGGCAAGCCACCCGGCCTGACGCGGTCGCTTCAGACCCCGCACTCGGCCACCGGCCTCCCAAAGAGCGCGTCGACATCCCGCCGCAGCGCTTCGCTCGGCGCGACGCCGCGCCCCGCAGCGAGTGCAAGCACCGTCTCGCTCTCCCCGGCGATCGTGATGTACAGATACACGGCGCACTCGCCAGGGCTGCGCTCGAAGACCCGGCGCAGCCCCTTCATGCGATCGGAGGTGATCTCCTTCTCCTGGATGCGGACCCGGAAGCGGCTGACCAACTCGCCCTCGGCATCGTCGAGCTTCAGCACGTGCTCGACCAGGATCTTCGGGGGATCGGCAAACTCGAGCTTTCCCTGCACGAGCAAGGGTATGGGATCGCCGCCACCCTTCGTCGATGCCTCGGCCTCGCGCAGCAGCGGCGCGAGTTCCCCGAACTTCTTGGGAAACACCAGAAGCTCGAAAGTCCCCTCGAGGTCCTCGAGGATGGCGCGAGCCATCGGATCCCCCTTGCGCGTTCTCACCTCGTTGAACTTCACCAACAACCCGCCGGCGCGCACCTCGCGCCCATCGTGGCCGCTGGCCTCGGTGGAGCGCACCGTCGTGAAGCGAACGAGTTCGGGGCCCCGCGCCCCGAGCGGGTGCCCCGTGACATAGAACCCCAGCAGTTCCTTCTCGAAGCCGAGGCGTTCGCGGTCGGTCCACGCCGGAGTCTCGGGAAGCGCCGGGACGTTGTTCCCCCCTCCGCCTGAGCCACCGCCGTCAAACAGGCTCCCCTGGCCAATCTCGCGGTCCCGTTGAGCGGCGGCCCCGCGTTCCAGCGCCGCGTCGAGTCCCAGCCAGACCGCGGCACGGTTGGGATGCAGCGTATCGAAAGCCCCGCATTGAACCAGCGCCTCCACCACCCGGCGATTGACGCCCGGCCCCACGACCGCTTCCGCGAAATCGAAGATGTTCTGGAAGGCGCCGCCCTCGGCCGCCGCACGCGCCTCGAGGATCGCCTCGATCGCGCCCTCCCCGACGTTTTTTACGCCGGCAAAACCGAATCGAATACCCCCCTCCACCACGCCGAAATCACGCTCGGACTCGTTGATGTCCGGCGGCAGGATTTCGAAACCCTTCTCGCGGGCGTGCGCGATATAGCGTGCCAGCCGATCGTGGTTCCCGGAGTCGGTGGTGAGCAGCGCCGCCAGGTATTCGCGCGGGTGGTTGGCCTTCATGTAGGCCGTTTGGAAGGTGATCAGCGCGTAGGCCGTCGAGTGGGCCTTCGGGAAGCCATAGCCCGCAAACTCGGCAATCAGGTCGAAGACCCGCTCGGCCTTCACCGGGTCGATCGAGCGCGCGGCGGCGCCGTCGAGGAATTTCTGGCGCTGCTCAGCCATCACCTCGGGCTTTTTCTTGCCCATGGCGCGGCGCAAGAGGTCCGCCTCGCCCAGCGAGTAGCCCGCGAGTTTCTGCACGATCTGCAGGACCTGATCCTGGTAGACGATCACCCCGAGGGTCTCCCGCGTCACCTCCTCGAGTTCCGGCAGCATGTAGTCGATCGGCGCGTTGCCGTTCTTGCGCTTGACGAAATCGTCGACCATGCCGGAGCCCAGCGGGCCCGGGCGGTAGAGCGCATTCAACGAAATGATGTCCTTGAACTCCGTCGGGCGCAGCTTCACCAGAAGCTCGCGCATGCCGCTCGATTCGAGCTGGAACACCCCTTCGACATCACCCTGCCGCAGCAACTCGAAGGTGCGCTCGTCGTCGAGAGGAACGTCTTCGACCCTAAATTTCGGGTGCCCCGCCGCCCGCACCAACGCCTGGGCATCCGCCAACAACGTCAGCGTCTTGAGCCCCAGAAAATCAAACTTGATCAGCCCGATTTTCTCGGCGGAACTCATGTTGTACTGGACCATCACGTCGCCCGAGCGCGGATCCTTGTAGAGCGGAACCATCTCGATCAGCGGCTTCGTTCCGATCACCACCCCGGCAGCGTGCTTCGAGACGTGGCGGGTGATGCCCTCGAGTTTGCGCGCGGTTTCAATCAACTGCGCGATCTGGCTATCGCTCTCGATCCGCGCCCGCAATTCGGGCGTCTGCTCCACGGCTTCGTCGAGACTGATTCCGAGGGTCTCGGGGATCAGCTTTGCGATCTTGTCGACGGTGCCATAGTCGATGCCCATCACCCGTCCGACATCGCGAATCACCCCCCGGGCTTGCATCGTCCCGAAGGTCACGATCTGGGCCACCCGCATCGTCTCGTAATCTTCGCTGCCGCCGTACTTCTCGGCGACGTAGCGAATCACCTGATCGCGGCCGCGTATACAGAGATCGACGTCGATGTCGGGCATCGAAACGCGCTCGGGGTTCAAGAAGCGCTCAAAAATGATGTCGTACTCGATCGGATCGACGCCCGTGATCCCGAGGCCGTAGGCCACGAGGCTCCCCGCCGAAGACCCCCGCCCGGGCCCAACGGGAATCTCGCTGCGGCGGGCGTAGTCGATGAAGTCAGCCACCACGAGGAAGTAGCCGGCGAAGCCCATCGAGTTGATCACGCCGAGTTCGTAATCCAGACGCTCGGCGTAGTTCTTGCGGGGGCCCTCGAAGGGCTCGTCCGGCGCCATGCCGAGCCGCTCGCGCAGACCGCGCTGGGCCTGCTCGGCCACGACCCCCTCGAGAGTCTCTCCGGCCGGGACCTGAAATTCGGGCAGGTGGTAGGTGCCCATCGGGATCTCGACATTGCAGCGCTCG
>CAJXIC010000197.1 GCA_913054385.1 uncultured Pseudomonadota bacterium | reverse complement strand
CGGGGACGGGTTTTCTTTTTTCGAAAACGGGGACGGGTTTCTTTTTTTCCTTTTCGAGTCCACCTAAGCGCGAGCCAGCCGCCTGGACATTCGAAAAAGAAAAAAAGAAACCCGTCCCCGTTTTCCGTTCGTCCCCGTTTTCCGTTTTTCGAAAAAAACCCGTCCCTGTTTTTCGGCGCCCCCGTTCCCCCCCGCCGTTCCCCGAATCTCCGATTTCTGGCAGTTTTGCAGGACGGTCGCGGCTCCGCGATCATCGGGAAAGCGTGAGCTACTCAAAGAGCATCGAACTGCTGCGCGATTACGTCGCGATTCCCTCGGTCAACCCGATGGGACGCAGCGATATGCCGGCCGCGATCGCCGGAGAGACGCGGCTCGCCGAGCACCTGCTGGAGCAGCTTCGCGGCATGGGCTTTGACGCACGCTGCATCGGCGAAGGGGATCGCCAGAGCGTCGTCGCCGAGGTGACGGTCTCGGGTGCCATCGACACCCTGCTCTTCGCCTCGCATATCGACACCGTTCCGATTGACGGCATGGAGATCGACCCTTTCGATCCGGTCGTGACAGGCGGTCGCCTCCAGGGGCGCGGCTCCTGCGACACCAAGGCGGGCATGGCCGCGTTCGTGGCCGCCCTCGAGAAAACCGCGGCGAACGGCAGCCTGCGGCGCAATGTCGTGCTGCTCGGCGAGGCCGACGAAGAGTTCGGCGGCCTCGGGGTCGACGATTCGCTGGCGGCCTTCGCCTCGACTGCCCTCGACATCGACTGGGTGCTCGCCAGCGAGCCCACCAATTTGCAGGTTGTGCATGCCCACAAGGGCGTGGCCGTCATGCGCCTCGAAACCCACGGCCGCGCCTGCCACGCCTCGGCCCCAGACGACGGCGAAAACGCGTTGGTGGCGCTGGCCCGGGTGATCACCGCGCTCGACGACCACGCCGCCGACCTCGCCCTGCGCAGCCACCCGCAACTCGGTCCGCCGACACTATCGGTTGGCCGCGCCGGTGGCGGCACCGCCTCCAACATCGTTCCCGATGCCGCCTGGCTCGAATTGGATCGCCGACTCGTCCCCGGTGAGAATGCCGAGAGCATTCGGCGTGACATCGAAGGCGTGCTCGCGGCGGCCGGTGTCGACGGTGTCTCGATCTCGCTGTGCGCGGCGAAGGCTCCGCTCGAGACGCCCCTCGATCACGCCGCGGTCCGCTCGTGTATCAAAGCCCTCGAAAGCGCTGGCCTTCCCCCGGAAACAACCAGCGTCGCCTTCGGCACCGATGCCGGCCCCTTCGCCGAGGCGGGGCTTCCCGGCGTCGTGCTCGGCCCCGGCTCGATCGAGCAGGCGCATACCTCGCGTGAGTTCATCGAAACGGCGCAGGTCGATGCGGCGACCCGGCTCTTCGAGGCGCTCCTCTCTGGCGAAACGCCAAGCGAGTGACAGCGCTTCGACGCAATCGCCGCCGATCGTGAGCGCGACCCCGCCCGATCCCGCAGACGCCGCGAGTCGCCTCTCGCTCTGGGGTGCACTCGCTGTGGCGCTGATGGCCTTCCTGCTGCGCGTCACGCACTTGCGCTCGCTCGAACAGTCGCCGCTCTTCGACGCCTTCATCGGCGACGCCTGGCGCTATCACACCTGGGCGCAGGAGATCGCCGCGGGCGATTGGCTCGGCTCAGGTGTCTTCTACCAGGCACCCCTCTACCCCTACTTCCTCGCGACGCTTTACACGACGGTCGGCGACGACCTGTGGACGATTCGATTGGTGCAGGCACTGCTCGGGGCAGCCGCCTGCGGCCTGCTCGCCCTCGCCGCGGCGCGCTTCTTTCGGTCGCGCTGGATCGGGATTGTCGCTGGGGGGATCCTCGCGCTCTACGCGCCGGCGATCTTCCACGACGCGCTGGTACAGAAATCGGTCCTCGACACCTTCCTGCTCTGCCTCCTGCTTTACCTCTGCTCGCGCACCCTCGACCGGCCGCGCGTCGGCCTCTGCCTCGCCGCGGGTCTTGCCCTCGGCGCGATGGTGCTCTCCCGCGAGAACGCGCTGCTGATCGGGGTGGCGCTCGTCGCGTGGCTGCTGCTTCGCCCTTCCCAACCCCTGCGCCGTCGCGCCGCAGCGGCGGGGGCCGTCGCGCTCGGCGCCGCCCTGCTGCTTGGACCGGTGGCCCTGCGCAACGCCTGGGTCGGGGGCGAGTTCCACCTCACCAGTTCGCAGTTCGGCCACAACCTCTACATCGGCAACCACCCGGGCGCAGACGGCACCTACCAGCCCCTCGTCTGGGGCCGCGGCGATTCGGAGTGGGCCGATGGCCGCGCGCTGGCCGAGAAAGCGCTCGGGCGCACACTCGGGCCCGCCGAGATTTCGGCCTACTGGACCGATCGCTCGCTCGACACCATCCGGGACCACCCCCTCGACTGGCTCGGTCTGCTCGCTCGCAAGTTCACGCTGCTGTGGAACGCCACCGAGATCATCGACACCGAAGACCAGTACACCCACGCACGCTATTCACCGATCCTCGCCGCCACCGGGGCGATCCTGCACTTCGGGGTGCTGGCACCGCTGGCGCTGCTCGGTGTCATCGTCAGCTGGCCCCGTCGCCGCGACTTGTGGTTGCTATATGCGATGTTCGGGGCCTACGCCGCAACGCTGATGCTCTTCTTCGTGCTCGCGCGCTACCGCCTGCCGTTGGTCCCGCTGCTGGCACCCTTCGCCGCCGCGGCGCTTGCCAGCGGACCCGGCTGGATTCGCGGCGAGTTTCGCACCCGACCGCGCAAGCTCGCCGTCGTCACGGTGGCGGTGATCGGATTGGCGCTGTTCGCGAATGGGCCCCACATCGATCGCGTCGGGATGCAGGCCACCAACCTCTACAACCTGGCGGTGGCGCAGCGCCGCGCGGGCGACCCGCGCGCGGCGATCGAAAGCCTCGAACGCGCGGTCGCCATCGTCCCCGTTTACGCCGAAGCCCATCTCGCGCTCGCGAACCTGCTCAGAGGCGAGGGAGACTTCGAGGCCGCGCTCGCGCAGCATGCCCTGGCGGTGCGTTTCGCTCCGCACGTCGCCGCGACCCACCATGCCGCGGGACTCGCGTTCTCGGAAAGCGCACGCTTTCGCGAAGCGAACGAGGCTTTTGATCGGGCCGTGGCGCTTGACCCCGCGTTCTCCGAGGCCCACTACTACAACGCCCTCGCACGACTGCGGCGCGCGCGAAACGACGAGGCCCGCGCCTCGATGGTGCAGGCCATTGCACTCGAGCCCGGGTTGCGCGAGCGCCTGCGCTACGGCGCCTGGCTCCTCGCCACGGCGCCCGGCCCGTCCGCACCCGGGGACGCCGCACGCGCGCTCCACCTGGCACAGTGGGCAGTCCGCATCGGCGGCGTGGACGATGCCGAATCGCTCTCGACCCTCTCGGCGGCCTTCGCCCGCAACGGACGCTTTGACCCCGCGGTGTCGGCGGCAAAGCGCGCCCTCGCCCTGGCGCGCGCCGGGGTTCAACCGATCGAGGTCGCGGTGATGCAGAATCGGCTCCGAATCCTCGAAGCCGGGCAGCGGCTCGAGCGCTAGGCTCGAAGCCGCGCTGAAAGCTTTGCCGCCGATCTTCGCGGCCGGCGCGGACAGGAGGGCGAGCGTGTCCGATTCCCCGATCCAGTACCAACTCGATGGTTCGATCGCGATCCTGCGCTTCGACGACGGCAAGGCGAACACCTTCTCGCCCGATTCGCTCGCGGCGCTGAACGCCGCCCTCGACCGCGCCGAGAAAGATGAAGCGCGCTGCATCCTCTGGTCTGGGAGGCCCGGACGCTTCTCCGCGGGCTTCGACCTCTCCTTCATGCGGGAGCCCGGGCGCGCACTGCTCGAGCTCGTCGCGTCGGGAGCGCGCATGGCCCTGCGCGTGCACGATTCAGCGATTCCCGTCGTGCTCGCGGTGACCGGCCACGCCCTGGCGATGGGTGCGATCACCTTGATGGCCGCGGACCGGCGCATCGGCGTAGAAGGAAACTTCAAGATAGGGCTCAACGAGGTCGCCATCGGCATGACCCTCCCCGATTTCGGGATCGAGTTCGCCCGCGCCCGGCTGGCGCTGCCGCACCAATCGCGCTCGGTAGTGAACGCCGAGATCTACGATCCCGTGGGCGCCGTCGAAGCCGGCTACCTCGACCGCGTGGTTGCGGCGGAAGACCTCGAAGCCGTGGCTCTCGCCGAAGCCCAGGCGATGGCCGCCCTCGACCCCACCGCCTTCGCCGCGACCAAGAAAGCACTGCGCGGCGAAGCCAGCGAGCGGATCCTTGCCGCCATCGAGCGAATCGGGGTCTGAACCGGGCGGCCTGGGGCCCGCAGTTGGATGATCGCGGGGCGATCAGCCCGCGTTCTTCCAGCGCAGCGAAGGGCGCTTCTTCTTGGCGACGCACTCGCGGAGGTAGAGGTTGATCAGCGTCTGGTAGGGGATCTCTACTTCACCGGCCAACTCGCGAAAGTAGGTCAGGGTGTCCTGGTCCAGCCGAATGGTGAGTTGCTTCTTGAGTCGCTTCGCATAGGGATTTCGTCGCGCTTTCGAGAAGTCGTAGTTCTTCTTCATGTTCGCCCCCTCCGTTCGTAGTCTCGTCGCTCGTTTCGATTGGCCCGGCGCGCCGAGATGATTCGAATCACCGAGTCGTGCTTCCGGTAGCAGTGGCAAACCACCAGAGCGCGAAGACCAGCGCCGAGGCTCAGTAGGATGAATCGGTCTTCCTCGTTCTCCTCGTCTTCGACCAACAGTGCCCGCTCGTCATAAAACACGGTCTGCGCCTCTTCGAAGGAAACCCCGTGTTTTCTCCGGTTTGCGGAATTCTTTCTCGCATCCCACTCGAATCAGATCTGCACCACGTTGCCATTGTAACTACATTGTAGTTCTTCTCCGAACCACAGGGCGGCGCACGCAGCCGGGCGGACTAGTTGGCGTCGGTGGGCGTGGGGGAGCCGCCGAAGAGTGCCTTGCCGATGCCGCGCAGCGGGGAGAAGAGCAGCTGGACCGCCAGGGTGGG
>CAJXIC010000196.1 GCA_913054385.1 uncultured Pseudomonadota bacterium | reverse complement strand
AATGCGCCGTAGTCGGTGAGGTTCTTGATCACACCGTCGATGATCTGACCCGTATCGAGGGTTCGCAACGTGTCATCGCGCAGCTTGCGGCGCTCGGTTTCGAGGAGCGCGCGCCGCGAAAGTACGATGTTGCCGCGGCGCTTGTTGAACTTGATGATCTTGAACTCGGCCCGCTGTCCGAGCAGGTTCTCGAGGTTTCGCACCGGGCGCAGGTCGACCTGTGAGCCCGGGAGGAAGGCCTTCACCCCGATGTCGACCGAGAGTCCGCCCTTGACCCGCGAAATGATCGTGCCCTCGACGCTGCGGTCGCCCTCGTAGGCATCTGAGATCCGGTCCCAGATCTTCAGCCGCTCGGCCTTTTCCTTCGAGAGTACGATGCGCCCGTCGTCGCCTTCGACCGTCTCGATGAGCACCTCGACTTTGTCACCGACAGCGATGGTCATGCTGCCGTCTTCTTCCATGAACTCCCAGGCCGCGACCAACCCTTCGGACTTGAAGCCGATGTCGACCTGTACGTAATCGTCGTCGATGGAGAGGATCGTTCCGGCCGCAACCTCCCCCTCCTTCAGGGCCTTCGGACCCTGGCTGAAAAGTTCGGCGAAGCTCGGCTCTGCTGCGGAATTCGATGATTCGGTCATGGACCCTTCTCGTTTTCTCGGTGCGATCACGCCCTGCGGCGTCGGTCGCATTCTCCGGCTGCACCCCGGAGCGGGCGGTTTCAGGCGCCGGCGTTCTCGCCGGACCCCCTTGGTTCGGTGCCGTCGATGATGGCACGGGCCCGGGCCAGGAACCTTTCCTGGTGACCCCTTTCGGAATTAGAAATGGCTTTTGCGAGTTCACCCAGCGCCTCGCTGAAGCGTTCGATCGGAACGGCGAGCGAGGCCTGATTCGCCTCGAGGATCCCGGCCCAGAGTTCAGCATCGCTGCGTGCGATCCGGGTGAAATCCTGGAAGCCGCTCCCCACGAGTTCACGAGCACCCGGGGGCGCCTCCGCGAGGGCGTGAGAGTAGGCGAAGGCGAGGACGTGGGGAAGGTGGCTGATCCACGCGACCTCCACGTCGTGTTGTTCCGGGCTGCGCTGCACGACGCGGCAGCCGAGACTCGCCCAAAATGCGCTCACCGCTGCGACGGCCTCGCCAGCGGTTTCGGGCAGCGGGGTCACCACGCAGCAACGGCCCTCGAAAAGATCGGCGCGGGCGTGGCGCGCGCCCAGCTCATGGCCCCCGGCCATCGGGTGAGCCCCGACGAAGGCGGCGGCCTCCGGCAGGAGCCCCGGGAGAGTGCGACAGGGTTCGCTCTTTACGCTCCCGAGGTCGGTCACCAGGACGCCTGCGGCCAGACGGGGTGCGGCTTCGCCGAGAATCGCAGGCATCGCGGACACCGGCGCCGCCAGCACCACGAGGTCCGCCCCGGTCACCGCCTCGCCAATGCTGCCAATCTGGTCGAGTTTCCCCGAGGCCAGGGCGGCCTCGAGCGGTTCGCGGCTGCGACTCGCGCCGGCAATCTGACCCGCGATCCCGCGTTCGCGGGCCGCGAGGGCGACAGACCCCCCCAGCAACCCGAAACCCAGAATCGCCAGTTTCTCGAAACGCGGGCTCATCTGCCGGCCCCCGTGACCGTGCAGAGCGCCTCGACGAAGCGCCGATTCTCGCGGGCTGTCCCCACACTCACGCGCACGCAATCCGGCAGGCCAAAGCCCGCCATCGGTCGCACGATCACGCCCTCGGCCAGAAGCGGGTCGTAGACATCGACGCCGGCGCGCACCAGCACGAAGTTGGCGTCACTCGGCCACACTTCGAAGCCCTTCGCACGGAGTTCACAGGTCAAGAAGTCTCGCCCCGCGGCATTTTCGCGCAGGGTCATTTCGACGAAGTCGCGGTCATCGAGGGCCGCCAGAGCGGCCACCTCGGCCAGTCGGTTCACGTTGAAAGGGTGCCGCGCGCGCTCGAGGTAGCCCGCCAGTTCGGTGTCGGCCACGCCGAAGCCCACGCGAAGGCCCGCCAGGCCGAAGACCTTCGAGAAGGTTCGCATCACGATGGTTCCCGGACGCCGCGCGACGAAGGCCAGCGCATCGGGGAAATCTTCGCGTGCCGCAAACGGGCCGTAGGCCTCGTCGATGGCGACCACGACGCCCTCCGGCACCCGCTGCATGAAGGCGCCGAAAGCCTCGGCGCCGATGCTGGTTCCGGTGGGGTTATTGGGATTGCACACGAAGACGAGTTTCGTGGCGTCGCTGATGGCGTCGGCCATGGCGTCGAGGTCGTGACACAGCTTCGCATCGAGCGGCACCGGAACCGGGAGCGCTCCCATCCCCCGGGCGACGATCGGGTACATCGCAAACGAGGGCCACGCGAAGACCACCTCATCGCCGGGAGCCAGCAGCACCTTTGCCAGCAACTCGAGGATCTCGTCTGCGCCACAGCCGAAAACCAACTGCGAAGCCTCGACGCCGAGGTCTCCGGCAAGCCGCGCGCGCAGGGCGAAACAGGCCCCGTCGGGATACCGGTGGATCTCATTAGCGGCCCCGCGGATCGCCTCGACCACCTGCTTCGAAGCGCCGTTCGGGTTCTCGTTCGACGCCAGCTTGATCGAATCGGAAATCCCCAGCTCGCGCTCGAGTTCTTCGATTGGCTTCCCGGGCTGGTACGCATCGAGTTCGAGAATGTGCGGATTCACGCGTTCACGCAGCTTCACGAGACGCCGCCCTCCTCGATCCGCGCTCGCGGAAAGGATCCGAGAACCTTCCCCGAGTGGGCGATCTTCCCGGCATCGGCCAGGGCAGCGGCCACTTCGGCCTGATCGACGTGGCCCTCGACATCCACGAAGAAGAGGTACTCCCAGGCCTTTCCCTTGATCGGCCGCGACTGAATCGAACTCAGGTTGACTCCGTGCCGCGAGAAGGGCTCGAGTAGCTGATGCAGGGCGCCCGCCTGGTCCCGGTGGATCGTGAAGACCGCCGCCGTGCGATCGTCGCCGCTGGCGGTCGGCGCCTCCCTCCCGATCACCACGAAGCGGGTCCGGTTGCGCCGCGCGTCCTCGATACCGGCCTCGAGAATGCGAAGACCGTAGACCTCGGCGGCGACCTCACTGCCAATCGCCGCGACACTCGCATCCTCGCTGGCCTTTACGGCGGCTGCCGCGGTGCTCGCGCTCTCCACCTGCGGAATCCCGGGAAGATTCCGCGCCAGCCAGCTCGCACACTGGCCCAGCGGCTGCGGGTGCGAGACGACAGAGGTGATGTCGTTCCGGTTCTTTGCCCGGGACATCAGATTGTGGCGGATTTCGAGCACCACCTCGGCGCAGATCGGCAGATCCGATTCGACGAGTGCATCGAGGCTCGCGGCCACCGCCCCTTCCGCCGCGTTTTCGATCGGCACGATGCCGAAATCTGCCCGGCCGCGTTCGGTCGCTTCGAAGACTTCCGAAATCGTGTGCACGGGCACCAACTCGACGAGGCCGCCAAATTGCCGCAGGGCGGCTTCGTGGCTGAAGGTTCCGAGGGGCCCGAGGAATGCGACGCGCACGACCTGTTCGAGCGAGCGGGTCGCCGAGATCACCTCGCGAAAGACGTGCGGAATGCCAGCGTTCGGAAACGGCCCGGAGTTGGCTTCGATCAGATTCGCGACGAGATCACGTTCGCGACCCGCGACGTAGACCGGGGCGTCTCCCTGCGTCTTCCACGCGCCGACTTCCTGGACGAGCCGTGCGCGTCGATTCAGGGCCTCGAGGAGGTCCTGATCCACCGCATCGATCGCTGTGCGCAGCGCCTCGAGGTCGCGTTCCGAGCGTTGCTTCGGCGCCTCGGAATCGGTCGATTGTCGGGATCGCGGCATGCAGCCTCCGTGCACACGTCGCAACCGCTGGGCGGCAGCCGATAGAGCCGGCTGGGCGGTTGGTCGTTGGCTTGGGCCTGGCCCCGTCGAGAGCGCCGGCCCCGGTGGCATCGCGGACCCGGGAGGGCTCCGCTAACCCCTTGAAAAAGCTCGCGCATTGTAGGGGAGCGCCCCAGGGCCCGCAATCCACCGGGCCCCCCGAACCGCAGCGGGGAAGCCCGGCCCGCCCGCTCCGAGCCGCCCGTTGAGCCCCCGGGTCGCGGCTGCGATGATCCCCCGATGACCACCGTGCTCGGCCTCACCGGAGGGATCGGCTCGGGCAAGAGCACCGTCTCTCGCCTGCTGGCGGATCGGGGCGCGGTCGTGATCGACGCCGACGCGATCGTCCACGAACTCCAGCGGGCCGGTGAACCCGTCTTCGAAGCCATCGTCGAGCACTTCGGGGACGAGGTGGTGGGCCCCGACGGAGAACTCGATCGACCCGCGCTGGGAACGCTCGTGTTCGACGATGCCGAAGCCCGCGCTCGCCTGGGGCGCCTCACCCACGGGCCGGTGGGCCTCGAAATGGCGCGCCGACTCGAGGCGGCGCGCTCGACCGAAGCGGCGCTGATCGTTCTAGACATCCCGCTGCTTTTCGAGGGGCGCCCCGTCGGCTCCGATGCGGCGCGCAATGCGCCCTACGACTCCACCGCGTTGGTCTGGGTCCCCGCCGCCGTTCAGGTCGAGCGCACGGTGGCGCGTGACGCCTGTAGCGTCGAGGATGCAAACCGCCGGATCGACGCCCAGCTCCCCCTCGACGACAAACGCGAGTGGGCCGATTTCGTCATCGACAACTCCGGTAGCCTGGAACACACCGCGCAACAGGTCGACCGACTCGTCGAGGCGCTCGCCCGAAGCTGAGTGCCGCCTCAGCGCGCCCCGCCGACCGCCTGCTTCAACTCACCGACGAACTTCGAAACGTCGCGAACCGCTTCCGCTTTCGAGTCCGCGCGCTCCATGCGTTCGACGATCGCGCTGCCGACCACGACACCGTCGGCGTAACGGCCGATCTCCCGTGCATGCTCTGCTGTCGAAACCCCAAACCCCACGCAGACCGGCATCGCGGAGAGCGCCTTCGCCGCACGCACCCGCTCCTCGATCCCCGCCGCGAGTTCGGTGCGGGAACCCG
>CAJXIC010000195.1 GCA_913054385.1 uncultured Pseudomonadota bacterium | reverse complement strand
CGTCCATACACTGGCCCTCGGCGAGACCTTCGACCTGCCGGAAAGCGACCCTCCGGCCGCCTTGCCGGGCATCAACTCGATCAATCCGAGTTCGCCCGCTGCTAGGCTTCCCGGCGATGTCGACCCCCACTGACCGTCCTCCGCTGCCCGGCGACTTCGTCGCTTTCGTAAAGCGCGACTGCCCGACCTGCCTGCTGGTCGAGCCGGTGTTGGCCGAACTGGCGGCGGCGCGGGTCCTCACGGTTTTCAGCCAGGACGATCCCGACTTCCCGAGCGGGCCGGATACGCGCGACGACACCAGCCTCGAACAATCGTGGCAACACGAGATCGAGGCCGTCCCGACGCTGCTGCGCACCGACGGAGCCGGTCGCGAAGAAGCCCGCGCGATCGGCTGGCACCGCGGCGAGTGGGAAGCCCTGACCGGGATGACCGGGCTCGGTGCCGACCTCCCCGACCAGCGGATGGCGTGTGGCTCGTTGAGCGTGTCCCCCGATCTTGCGCCCGAACTCGCCTTCCGCTTCGGTCATCGCGGCCCGGAGCTGGCTTCGCGCGTGATCGAGCTCGGAGCCAGAGAAGACGCCATCGAGACGCTCTTCGAACGCGGTTGGTCCGACGGGCTGCCGATGGTGCCTCCCACCGAACGGCGGGTGCGCGCGATGCTCGAGGGCACAAGCCGCGCCGCTGACGAGATCGTGGCCAGTGTGCCCCCCGACCTCGCGCCCTGCAGCGTCGAAAAGGTGGCGATCAATGCGGTGATGGCGGGCTGCCGCCCGGAGTACCTGCCGGTGGTGCTCGCCGCGGTCGAAGCCGCCTGCACCGACGAATTCAACATCCACGGCCTGCTGGCCACGACCATGCCGGTGGCGCCGGTGATCGTGGTGAACGGCCCGATTCGAAAAAGCCTGGGGATGAATTCGGGGATCAATGCCCTGGGCCAGGGCAACCGCGCGAACTCGACCATCGGGCGCGCCCTGCAACTGGTGATCCGCAATGTCGGCGGTGGACGCCCCGGCGGTATCGACCGCGCCACCCACGGCAGCCCGGCGAAGCTCTCTTTCTGCTTCGCTGAACTCGAAGAAGGCTCGCCGTTTACGCCCTTGGCGCAGGAGCGCGGGGTTCCCGAAGGGCGCAGTGCGGTCACGCTCTTTCCCGGAGAGGCACCGCGCAATGTCATCGACCAACTCTCGCGCGACCCCGAATCGCTCGCGGCCAGCCTCGCCGTGTGCCTGCGCACGATCCACCACCCGAAGCTGGTGCTGGGCTTCGACGTGCTGCTGGTGATCGGCCCCGAACACGGCCGCGTCTTCGCCGAAGCGGGCTGGAGCCGCGGTGACCTGATCGAGCGATTGCACGCGCTGCTGCAGATCCCCGGCAGCGAATTGGTGCGGGGCGCGGGGGGGATCGCCGAAGGGATGCCCGAGACCATCGCCCAACTCACGCTGCCGAAATTTCGCCCCGACGGTATCCTGGTGGTGCATAGCGGGGGCGGCGCCGGGCTCTTCTCGACCATCATCGGGGGCTGGCTGACGGGAGCCGAGGGCAGTCGCCCGGTCACCAGGGAGATTGGAACGTGAGCGAGAACCTTCGACTTCTCGACCCGACGGCGGAGCGTCAATCGGCACAGCGCGAGCCCCTGCCCCGCCCCAAAACGCTCGAAGGTCTGCGCGTCGGGCTGCTCGACATCTCGAAGCCCCGGGGCGATCTCTTCCTCGACCGCCTCGAGGCGAAGCTCGGAGAGTGCGGCGCCACGGTGCGGCGCTACCAGAAGCCCACCTTCACGAAACCGGCTCCCCTCGATCTGCGCAGGCAGATCGCCGAGGAATGCGGAGCCGTCGTCGAGGCACTGGCCGACTGAGGCAGCTGCACGTCGTGCAGTGTGCACGACATGGTGAACCTCGAGAGCATGGGCGTGCCCGGGCTCTATGTAGCGACCGTCGAGTTCGTCGACGCCGCCGCGGAGCAGGCCGAAGCCCTCGGCTGCAGCCCGCCGGCGGTCTTCGTCCCGCACCCGATCCAGGACCGCAGCGACGCCGAGATGCGCGCGATCGCCGACGCCGCGGCCATTGAGATCATCCGGGAGCTGGTCGCCAAGCCCTAGCCGACGCCCCCGTTTTCCGGCGGCCAAGCCTCGACGTCGGCCGAAAATCGTGGATCATCCCGGGGCTTGGTCTTTCGGGGGGGAGGCCGTCATGCCCACGAGCCGTTCAAAGAAGGCGGGGTCCGCGAAGAAGTCTCGTCGCAAGACCGGTGGCGGCTCGACCGCCGTCGAACTCGCCACGAAGCAGCGGGATATCTCGGTTTCCGAGTTCTTCGCGAAGAACCGGCACCTTTTGGGCTTCGACAACCCCTCGAAGGCGCTGCTGACGACGGTCAAGGAGGGAGTCGACAACGCCCTCGACGCCTGCGAAGAGGCCCACATCGTCCCGGACATCCGGGTCGAGATCGAGCGCCTCGACGAGACGCGCTTCAAGGTTGCGATCCAGGACAACGGCCCGGGCATCGTGAAGGAGCAGGTGCCGAAGATTTTCGGCCGCCTGCTCTACGGCTCTAAGTTCCACCGGCTGCGCCAGAGCCGCGGCCAGCAGGGGATCGGCATCAGCGCCGCTGGCATGTACGGCCTGCTTACCACCGGCCAGCCGCTGCGCGTGACGACGAAGATCGGGAAGCGCAAGCCCGCCCACCGCCTCGACCTGGTGATCGATACCCAGAAGAACGAGCCTCGCATCAAGCGCGACCGCGAGGTCGAGTGGGATGTCGATCACGGCACGCGGGTCGAAATTCAACTCGAGGGCGCCTACCGCGGAGGGCAGCACTCGGTAGATAACTACATCCGACAGATTGCCCTGGCCAACCCCCACGCGCGCATCACCTACGTACCTCCCCAGGCCGAAGAGCACG
This sequence comes from uncultured Pseudomonadota bacterium, assembly GCA_913054385.1. GTDB lineage: Bacteria > Myxococcota_A > UBA9160 > UBA9160 > UBA4427 > JAYGCV01. The sequence goes on along the minus strand of CAJXIC010000195.1, from coordinate 2,114 downwards.
GTGCCGAGCATGTATTCGAGCGGGTGACGAAGGAATTGCCGCCGGAAGCGATCGAGATCAAGCCGCACCCTTACGGCGTCGAACTCGGCGTGCTGATGCAGATGTTTCGGGACACCGGCGCGCGCAACGTCCGCGGCTGCTTGCACTCCGATTTCTCGCGGGTTTCGTCGGCGACCGCGAAGAAAATCTGCGACACGGCGAAGGTGAGCGAGAAGCGGCGCCCGTCCGCGATGACACGAGATGAAGCAGAGAGGATCCACAAGGCGATCCAAAAGACGAAGTTGATGAACCCGCCGACCGACTGCATCGCGCCGATCGGCGAGAAGTTGATCACCGCGGCGCTGAAGTCCGAGATCGACGCCGATTTCTACACTTCGGTGACGCGAAAGCCCACGGTCTACCGCGGCAACCCCTTCCTGGTCGAGGTGGGCCTCGCCTACGGCGGCGACCTTCTCGCAGATGACAGCGTCCGGGTGTATCGCTACGCGAACCGAGTCCCCCTGCAATACCAGCAGGGGGCGTGCGGCATCACCAAGGCCGTGATCGGAACCAACTGGAAGTCTTACCAGTTGCAGCAGCCCCGGGGCGCCCTGCCGGTGGGGCCGGCACTGGTGATGGTGCATATCGCAAGCGTCTGGGTGCCCTTCACGTCCGAGAGCAAGGAGGCGATCGCCCACTACCCGGAGATCCTCAAGGAGATCCGCTTCGCCCTCCAGGAGTGCGGCCGCCGCATGGCGATCCACGTGCGCAAGCAGCGCCGCCAGGCCGACGAACTCAAGAAGCGGGCCTACATCGAGAAATACATCCCCCAGGTGGCCATCGGCCTGGAGGAAATCCTGGGCTTCGGTGAGAACGAGCGGAATAAGGTCATCCGAAACCTCAAGGACGTGCTCGAACGCAGCCGGAAGATGTAAGGAGAGACAGCTTGGCAGCGAAAAAGAAGAAGGCCGGGGGGCGCGTGACCCGAAAATCTACGGGCAAGAAAGCCGCGCGGAAGAAGGCGCCTGCGAAGAAACGTGCAGCGAAAAAGGCCGCCAGCAAGAAGGTTTCGCGCAAGAAGACCGCGAGCGTCACCGGTCGCGCGAAAGCGAAGGCCAACAAGCGCGACGCCCGCACCATCGAGCTGATCCACAACACGGCGTCGATCGTCCACAAGGCCATCAACCGTCGTACGAAGCCCGACCTCTCCTTTCCGATTCGATCGCTCGGGAACGTCTCCTACTCGCAGAAGAAGGGCTACTTCGAGATCGGCAAGCAGCGAAAGACGCGAACCCTCACCGTCAACACGGTCAAAAGCTTCGCCCAGACCCTGCGCATGATGGGGCTCTCGAAAGAGCTGGTCGAAACCAACGATTTCGCGACGAAGCGGGACGCCTACTACCAGAGCAAAAACTGGGAAGAGGCGCGCTTCGACGACCAGAGCGAATCCGACACCGTGATGGACGACATCGAGGCGATGTTCTCGATGAACAACGTGTCGCGCGAAGAGTTGCGCTTCATCCCCGACGACCACGGCGGCTCGGTGGCCGGAAACCTGATCGTGATCGATCGCGACCGCAACACCGGCGCTGTCGAGCGGATCGACTGCACGCGCTTCGGCTCCGGAGCCTACTCGATCCCCGCTTCGGTCGAGCCCCTCTCCTTCGAGACGAAGGCGAAGTTCATCTTGGCGATCGAGACCGGCGGTATCTTCCAACGGCTCCAGAGTCACAAGTTCTGGCAGACCTCGAACTGCATCCTCGTCTCGATGGCCGGTGTGCCCACCCGCGCCACGCGGCGCTTCATCCGAAAGGTCTCGGACGAGTGCAAGATCCCGGTCTACGCCTTTGTCGATTGCGACCCTTATGGCATCTCGAACATCTACCGCACGCTAAAGGTGGGGTCGGGGAACGCCGCGCACCTCTCGCAGTTCTTCTGCGTCCCCCAGGCGCACTTTCTGGGCGTGACTCCCCAGGACATCATCGACTACGACCTGCCCACCCACCCGCTGCATGACGTCGACATCAAGCGTGCGAAGGACGCCCTGAAGAACGATCCCTTCTTCAAGGCCCACAAGCCGTGGCGCCAGGCCCTCGAGCAGTTGCTCAAGATGGGCGTGCGCGCCGAGCAGCAGG
>CAJXIC010000194.1 GCA_913054385.1 uncultured Pseudomonadota bacterium | reverse complement strand
GCGTGCGGAGTGCCAGGGGTCGTCCGCTGGGGCACTGCAACTGAGGAATATACGAGTTCGGCACGGGAGGGTATGATGTGCCCAACCAGAAAGAACCCACAAGGACGGCGCTCCCCCGATGACGATGATCCCCGATTCCGATCTTCCGGAACCGCAGCGGGCCGACGAGGCCTACTTCGACAAGACAGTTGGCGGAGGCCGCAGCTTCGATGGCCGCCTGTTGCGCCAGCGCCTCACGGTGTTGCCGAACCGCTCGCCGTTGATTTTTGGGCCCGACGATTTCGTGGCGCCTGCGATGCGCGCGATGCAGGTAGAACACCGTGGCTGCGTACTGGTGACGACCGACGGCACCCTGAATGGGCGTCTCGCGGGCATCTTCACCGAGCGCGACGTGCTCAACAAGATCATCGGACAGGGTCGCAACCCGGCGCTGGTCACGCTTGCCGAAGTGATGGTGGCCGACCCGGAGGCGCTGCCTTCGGACGCGCCGGTGGCCTGGGTGCTCAACAAGATGTCGGTCGGCGGTTTTCGCCACGTGCCGGTGGTCGATGCCGAGGGGCGCATCGTCTTCGTAGTGTCGATGCGCGACGTGGTGCAATTTCTGGTCGAGGCCTTTCCCAACGAGGTCCTCAACCTCCCGCCGGAATTCGGAGTCGCCCACGCGCCGAGTCGCGACGGCGCCTGAAGCGCCACCCCGCAGCCGCAGGCCGGAACCGGAAGGCTCAGCTGAACTCCGGGATCACATGCTTTCCGAGCAGCTCGATCGACGCCATCACCTGATCGTGGGGCATGTTGTAGGGATTGCCGAGGCATAGGAGCACGTCGCAGCCGGCCGCTTCGTAGCGTTGGCGATCTCGATACAGCGGTCGGGGTCGCCCACCATCGCGGCGGGGATCTCGTAGAAGAGCGCGAACTTCATCGGGCGGGTTCCTCCTACAAGGGGAGCGCCGAGGCTTCGGCGGCCTGCGCGGCGCGCTTGCGGTGGCCTGGAAAGGTTTCGATCGAGGGCAGCGACTTTCCGAAGGCGCCTCGGAGCACGAGCGGAATCTCGAGAACGAGGCCCAGGAAGGCGAGGAAGAGCACCGTGCCTCGCGCCACGCGCGATGCCAGTTCGGCGTCGGGGAGCAGGGTGTAGGCGGCCAGTACCGAGAGGCCGGTCCCCACGAAGCCGCCCGCGGACATCGTCAGGAACTGGCGGCGCGAGTTGTGCTTCGAGTCGAAGCTGAAGAGGTACTTCGTGCGCAAGCGGGTCGCGGACTCGATGCGACTGCCACCCAAAACGGCGCCGGCGAGGTGGCTCCACTCGTGGAGCATGAAGCCCAGGGCACCGAGTGCCAGGCCGAGTGTGACGCCCAGCAGGTCTGCGAGCGGGCCGCTCCCCGCGGAGAGACTGGCTCCCAGCCACCAGAGGCCGATGACACTGGTGGCGATCCCCACGTCACGCAGGGCCAGGGCGGGGAGTCGGCTCGAGGCGGGCATCGTGAGGGTTCCCCCGGGTTCGGCGCGGCTAGGCGTTCGCAGCGGCGTGTTGGTGAATGGCGTTGGTGATGGTTTCGTGGAGCGCAACCGGGAGGTCGTGGCCCATGCCATCGACCCAAAGGGTGCGGGCACCGGGCAGCGCCTCGGCGGTGGCTTCGCCCGCGGCAAAGGGTACGAGCGCGTCGTCGCGGCCGTGGATTACCAGGGCCGGGGTCTGTACCTCGCCGAGCGCAGAGCTGCGGTCCCCGTCGCTGAAGATCGCGGCCAACTGACGACCGGCGCCCTGCGGGTGGGCGGCTCGCTCGAAGGCCAGGACCGCGCGCGCGCGGACGTCCGCTTCCGGGGTGGGGTAGGCGGGGCTGCCGACGAGCTTCGACATGGCGAGGGCCCGCGCGACGCTGCCCTCGAGGTCTCGGGGCGGCGGCTCGAGGAGTTTGGCCATGACGTGGGGCGCGGCCGCCGGGATTTTCGGGCTGCCGGTGGTCGACATCACCGAGGTGAGACTCTTCAGCCGCTCGGGGTGCCCGATCGCCAGGCGCTGCACGATCATGCCGCCCAGAGAGACCCCCACCGCATGAACGCGATCGATCTCGAGGGCGTCGAGGAGACCGGCGGCATCGTCGGCCATGTCACCGAGGCTGTAGGGCGGGCGCGCGGTGCTGCCCGGGGCGAGCAGCGCGGTGAGGTCCGGCGTGCCGGCTTCATCGAACCAGGTGGAGAGGCCCACGTCGCGGTTGTCAAAGCGCACCACCCGGTGGCCGAGGCCGGCCAGACGCTCGCAAAAACTGACATCCCAGTGGATCAGCTGGCCGCCCAGACCCATCACCAACAGGATCGGATCGGCCGCGGGGTCTCCGAAGGACTCGTACTCGATTTCGATTCCGTTGCTCGCGACTTTCGGCATCTCAAACTCCAGCGGGGCGCGCTGCGACAGGCGGCATGATAAGCGGCCGCGCGGGGGGCGTCGAACCAACTGTCTTTCGAGTTCTGGGCTGCGCGGCGTGCCGCCCCGGTAGGCCGGCGTGCAAGCGGGTCGCTAGGGGCGGCCGGCCCGGGGGCTGGCAACGCGCGCGACTTCGATGCGTCCGCCCATGGCGGCGAGGCTCTCTTCGGGGTGGGAGGTGCTCGCGGTGCACACGAAGAGGCTGCGGCCATCCTCGCCTCCGAGCATGCAGGCGAAGGATTCGGTTTCGAGGACGACCCGGTCGGTGACCTCGCCGCCTTCGATCACGCGCAACACCTGGTGGCCGGTCACCGTGGCGACCCAGATCCCGCCGTCGGCGTCGAGGCAACAGCCGTCCGGGAAGATCCCGGGAACCTCGGCCCAGGTGCGGCGTTGGTCGAGGCTGCCGTCCGGCTGGATCGTGAAGGCCGTGAGGCAAGAGGAGAAGGTTTCGCAGACGATCAGGGTCGAGCCATCGGGCGTGATGACGCAGCCGTTCGGGAACATCAGGTTCTCGGCGGCGGGGCGCACCCGGCCATCGCGTTCGACCAGCGCCAGGGTGGCGGGCTGAGGCTCGACATCGCCTTCCCCCGAGTGGAGATCGAAACCAAAGTTCCCGATGTAGGCGCGTCCCTCGCTCGAGACCACCATGTCGTTGCAGTGGCAGCTGGCGACGGGGGAGAGATCCGCGACTTCGACGAGCCCTTCGGGGTCAAGGCGCAGCAACCGGCGGTCATCCATCGAGACCACGAGCAGGCGCCCCGCGTCTGCGGCGCCATCCTCGGGCCACCAGCCGAGGCCGGAAGGACGGGCGGGCACGGTGCAGATGGTCTCGAGTGCGCCGTCCTCGCTGACCGCGTGGACCTTTCTCGCATTCATGTCCGAGAACCAGAGGCGCCCCTCGTGCCAGCGCGGGCCCTCGGGAAAGGCCAGCCCGTCGACGAGGACTTCGGTGCGGTACTCCATGCGATCTCCACGGTGGGCAGGCGTCCGGTCGAGTGTGTAGCCAATGGCGCGCGCCCCGGGGCAAGCGAGCAGCTTGCGGGGATGGCTTTACGCGTGGTCGCGGCTGGGGGACACTGCGGCATCGCGCCGTGCAAGAGGTTTCGGGATGCCGAAACCCGAGGGGAATAGGGTGTCATTCGAACCGAAAGAGGTGATGGCCATCGATGAGATCGATCTCGGCGGCGCGGATTTCTGGCTGCGCCCGATCGAGGAGCGCGAGGGCGCCTTCCGCACGCTGCGTCGCGAGCGCCCGGTGTCCTTCCACCAGGAGATGGCACCTCCGCCCGGCTTGGGGATCGAACGCGGGCCGGGTTTCTGGGCGCTCACCCGGCACGCCGATATTCTGGAGGTGAGCCGTCAGCCCGAAGTCTTCTGCTCGGGACAGGGCAGCAACATCGTCGACCTGCCGCCGATGTTCCTCGAGTTCTTCGGCTCGATGATCAACATGGACGACCCGAAGCACGCACGCCTGCGGCGGATCGTGGCGCGGGGCTTCACCCCGCGGATGGTGGCCCGGGCCGAGGAGGCGGTGGAGCGCTGCGCGGTTTCGATCGTCGACCGGATCGTCGATCGTGGCGAATGCGACTTCGTGGCCGACGTCGCCAACGTGCTCCCGCTGGCGATCATCTGCGACATGATGGGCATCCCCCAGAGCGAGCGCGAGATGGTGATCGAGAAGAGCAACGTGATCCTCGGCGCGGGCGACCCGGACATCGTGAAAAATCCGGAAGAGCGCGTCCCCGCGATTCTCGCCGCCGGGGCGCAGCTGTCGGAACTGGTGAAGGACCTGGGGCGCGCTCGCCGCGAGGCACCCACCGACGACCTCACCTCGGCATTGGCCAACGCCGAAGTCGACGGCGAGAAGCTGGATGACCAGGAAATCGGCTCGTTCTTCGTGCTGCTTTGCGTGGCCGGGAACGAGACCACGCGCAACGCCATGAGCCACGGGATGCACGCCCTCTGTGAGTATCCCGAGCAGCGCGCGATCTGGCAGGCCGACTTCGAGGGCGTCGCGCCCACGGCTGTCGACGAGGTGATCCGCTGGGCCACGCCGGTGATCCACTTTCGTCGCACCGCCACGCGGGACACCGAGATCCGCGGCCAGAAGATCCGAGAGGGCGAGAAGGTGGTGCTCTGGTACACCTCGGCAAATCGCGACGAGGAGGCCTTCGTCGATCCCTACACCTTCGATGTGCTGCGCCGCGACAACGAACACGTGGCCTTCGGCGGGCCGGGTCCGCACTTCTGCCTCGGCGCCCACCTGGCCCGGCGCGAACTCACGCTGATGTTTCGTGAACTCTTTGCGCGGGTTCCCGACATCGAGGTGGTGGGCTGGCCTCACCGCCTGGTCTCGAACTTCATCCACGGCATCAAGCGCATGGACTGTCGCTTTACGCCGGGCGGCCCGACAGTTTCATGAGCGAATCGCGCGAGCGATCACCGCAGGCGGGCGACCCGGGCCCCCCCCGCGAAGCCCACGCCCGCTGGAGCGTGGGAGACGTGATCCGTCACCAACGCTTCGGCTACCGCGGCGTGATCGTCGACGTCGATCCCGTCTTTGCGGGGAGCGACGAGTGGTACGACCAGGTCGCCCGTTCGCGCCCGCCGCGCGA
>CAJXIC010000193.1 GCA_913054385.1 uncultured Pseudomonadota bacterium | reverse complement strand
TGCGATCGAGGTCGCTCTGTTCGACCGCTTGTCCGACGGCGAGCGCGTCGGCGTGACCGGCTGGAGCCTCGGCGGGAGCGTCGCGCTCTACTCCGCCTGGGAACCGCTGGCCGAAGCGCTGGCACCCGGCGGCGAACGCTTCGCAGCCCACCTGCCGATCTATCCGGCGGCCCACATCGTGCCGCTCGAAAAAAGCTGGTCGAAGGCACCGATTCGCAACCTGATCGGCGCCGACGACGACTACACCCCGGCACACTTCGTCGAAGACTTCGTTGCGGACCTCGCGCCCCGGGGCGTCAACATCGACGCGGTGATCTACCCCGACGCCCACCACTCGTACGATTCAATTGAACCCGTCGAGTACCTCCCCGGCGCGGTCACCGCCGGTCACCGGACGATCCAGATGGAGGCCGACGGCACGATGTGGGTGGAGGGGCGCGACGGCGTGCGATTCCCGATGCACCAACCCGAGCACCGTCAGCAGGCGATCCGCAATCGCAAGAGCCTCGGCGGGCACATCGGACGCAACTGGGCGGCCCGCCGCCAGAGCTTCGCCGACGCCGAGGCCTTCTTCGCCGAGCACCTGCTCGACGCGTAGCGCTACTCGCTCGCGCCGTAAAGCACCGGGCTCCCGTGCCAGCCCTCGAAGCGCCGCTCCCAGTAGCGGTTGTGCAGCGCCGTCGCGACGGGCCCCGGAGCGTCGCGCCCGCCCACCGGCTGTCCGTCGAGTCGCCGTACCGGCATGATGCTGCCGGCCGTGGTGCTGAGAAAGATCTCCTCCACGCTGACCAATTCGTCGGCGTGGATGCGCGTGTACTTCGCACCGAAACCGAGTTCGGCGCAGAGCTCGACGACGCTGCGCCCGGTAATCCCCTCGAGGCATCCAGCGTCGGGCGTGCGACACTCGCCATCCACCACCACAAAGACATTGGCTCCGGTGGCCTCGGCAAGATGGCCGGAGTCATCGCAGAGCAAGGCCCAGTCGCCCCCGCGCGCCCCGGCCTCGAAGAGCGCCATCTGCATGTCGAGCCAATGGAAGTTCTTGGCGGTGGGGTCGACCGCCCGTGGCGAGATCCGCACCCTCTCCCGCGAGAGCACCAGATCGAGCCCCCGAACCCGCTGCTCGTCATCGGCAACCCATACGAAGGGCGACGCGAAGGCGTAGAAGCGCGGTGTGAAAGCCGCGGGGTCGATCATCTCGCCGCGACCGAGAGGTGGCAGCCCGCGCGTCACCGCCCACCACACGTAGGCGTCGCGCAAGCCTGCGCGGTCCACCAGCTCGTTCAGGATCTCGGCCTCGCGCCCGCGACCCATGGGACTCTTGAGTTGGATCGCCCGACACGAACGCGCGAAGCGATCCTGGTGGTCCTCGAGCCGGAAGAACTGGCCACGGCTGACGCTCACCACGTCGTAGACCGCGTCGGCGTGCATGAAGCCGCAATCGACCAGTGGCACCGACGCCTCGACGAGCGGCACGAGAGAATCGTTGCAGAAGGCCGCGCCGAGCGCGTAGGCCTCGGCGTGCGGCCGCCGCCGGTGCTCGGGATGGGTCGCCATGATTTCGGCGACGCGCATCACGTCCATGATGCTCCTCCAGGTTCGCGGGTGGCATTGAATGCGAGTCCTCCCGGTACTCGCTCACCAGAGAGTGCCCCAAGCCTGGCCACGAGTACAGCGCATTTTCCTATGCTCCCGCGATGCGACGACTGTTTCGGCTCCTCGCCCTTCTCCTGCTGGCGGTGGTGGTCTTCGTCGCGCTCTTCCTGGCCTGGAACCACTACCAACTCCGGGGTCTGCGACCACTGCTGCCCACACAGAGCACCCTCGGAGCGGCGGGTTCTCTCGGCAGCGCGGGTGAGTTGCCCGTTCGCATCCGCGCCATCGAATCGGCCTCGCAGACGATGCCGCGCGGACAAGTGCTGGCGGCCGGCGAAGCGGAGGCCGATGCCCCCTTCGAAATGAGCCACGTCTCCTTCGTGATCGGGTGGGCCGACGGACGCCTCTTCGTTGTCGACGCCGGAATGGAACCCGAGGCGGCGATCGCCTTCGGTCAACCCGTAAAACTCCTCGCCGGCGGCAGTACCGTCGAGACGACGGCCTCGCTCGCCGATCAACTCGGTGCCGCAACCGCGCGCGTGAGCGGGATCGGCTTCACGCATCTCCACGCCGATCACGTGCAGGGAATCGGAGCCCTCTGCAGGGCGCGACGCGAAACGCTGCCGCTGTACCGCGGTCGCCTCCAGCACGAGAAGACCAACTTCACCACCGATCCCGGAAAGACACTGCTGGACGAGGCGGGCTGCACCGACGCCCAGGTGATTGGCGATGCGGGCCTGCTGCCGGTTCCGGGCCACCCGGGCCTGGCGCTGGTGCCCGTCGCCGGCCACACCCCTGGCAGCCAGGTCTTCGTGGTGGACGTGCAGAAAGCCGGCGGCGCACCCCACCGCTATTGGATCAGTGGAGACGTCGCCAACGCGAAGGACGGCATCCTGGAAGACATCGGGAAGCCGTGGGCCTACCGCACCTTCCTGGTACCCGAGGACGAAGAGCGCCTCGGCGAGGTGCGTCGCTGGCTGCGCGAACTCGCCTCGAAACCCGACAGCACACTCTTCGTTCCGCACGACCGCGCGAGCCACACAGCGATCCGCTGACGCCGCGCCGACCGCGCGCTCATCACCCGTCCCCCCAGGCTGTTCTGGCGGTGCCCGCTGTCTCCAACCAACGGGGACGTGATTCGCACCCCGCGCGGAGCGGCCTATCCTTTGCCCCCCGCACCCCGAGGAGAAAATACATTGCCCGTTCGTTGGCTTTCGACCGCCACCCTGCTCGCCGCTCTTGGTTGCAACGGCCCCTTTGGCCTGCTGCCCGGCGGCCGACTCGACGGCGACACGCGCCCCACCCCAGAGCGCTGGGATCTCGCGTCGGACACGGGCACGATGCAACTCGAGACCGCGCCCGAAGAACCCTACTCGGTCAACGTCAACTACACCCTGGTCAAAGGTGCGCTCTACGTGAACGCGGGCGACACCGAGACCCAGTGGGCGAAGAACATCGCGGCCAACCCCGAGGTGCGCGTCCGCGTCAGGGGAACGCTCTATTCGGCGCGTGCCAACCGGGTGACCGACCCCGACGAAGTCGAGCGCTTCGCCCTCGCCTGGACGAGCCTCAACGGGTTCTGGGCCCGCGACCCGCGCAAGCTCGACGAGGTCTGGATCTATCACGTCGTCCCGCGCTGACGCGCGCCCTTCTTCCTTTAGCCCACCGCCTGGGCGAGCAGGACGATGCCGTAGCTCGCCATCAGGACCGTGATCGCGTGCTGGTAGAGCGCGCGGCTCGATCGCAGGTAGAGAAACTGCCCCACCGAGAGATAGACACCGAGGGCGAGCGCGGACGCGGCCAGCGTCCCAAGATCGAAGACATCGGGCCGCAACCAACCGAGCACCGCGAGTTGTGCGGCGACGAAGATCAGGTAACCGAAAGCGATGTTCGCGCGGATCGCATCTTTTTCGCGGTAGAGTGTGCCCACGTAGATCGTGAGGAAGCCGCCCCCCATGTTCGAAAGACCGTGGACGAACCCCATCCCCGCCAGGTAGAGCGGCGTCACGCGCTCGAGCAGCGAACCCAACCACGCCTCGATGCGCTTTGAAAAGCGCGCCGCCGCAGAGAAGAGCAGCGCCGCGGCGACGACCCCCTTCACGTCGACGACCCAGTGCCCCCCCACGACGAGGAACATCCCGAGCACGATCCCCGGAACACACCACGCGAGAATGCGCGCCCCGAGGCGTCCGACGTGGCGCCGCCCCTGAAAACTCTGCAACGCGCTGATCGCGAAGGACGGCGGGAGGAGGTTCGCGACCGCCACCTCGAAGGGAAACCCAAGGGCCAGGAGCGTCGGCGTGCCGAACACCAGCAGGCCAACGCCAAACAGCGAGTGCACCACCGAGAAGACCGCGACCACCCCAAGCAGTACGCCGTAATCGTCCATTCACCCCGCCCCGTCGAAGGCCACCGACGCGTCGTGAGGGTGCGGGCACCCCGCCCGGAGTTCAAGCTACCGGCCGCAGAAAGTCCCCCACCGCTCCGATAAACTGCTCGCGCGCGCTTCGCTCTGCCGCGGGCCCATCCCGGATGTGAGAAAGCGAGGAGAACCGCATGACCGATCCCACGGCCGCCGAGGCCATCGCCACCTACCAGCGCCTCGTCAGCCTGCGCGACGAGATCGACGTGGGGCGCGCCGACTGGCCCGCCCTGGCGGACTTCTTCACCGACGACGCCGCCTACATCGACCCCGCCTGGGGTCGCGTCGAGGGCCGCGAGGCGATCCGAGAGTTCTTCGTCACCTCGATGGCCGGCCTCACCGGGTACGGCTGGTCGACGCCCCAGAACTGGGTCCAAGCCGTGGGCCCGCGGCTCATCAGCCAGTGGGACCAGATCCTGGGTAAGCGCGAAGACGGCACCCCCTGGAAGGTTCCGGGGCTCTCGATCCTCTATTACGCCGGGGACGGTCTCTTCTGCTACAGCCACGACCTGCTCAACATGACCCACGTAGGCCAGACGCTTCGCGACATGCAGTGGAAACCGCCGCCCGAAGCCCAGCGCCCGCCGCGCGCGCCGAACCGCGATGTCTCGCTGCCCGCCGCCTGGGCGCACCTGGCGACCTAGCAGACCGAACGGCAGGCCCTACCCGCTTCGCTCGGGGGCGATCTCTTCGAGTTCGCGGCCACTGGTCTCCGGCAGAAAGCGAACGATGGCGCCGAGTTCCCCCAGCTGTGCCTCGGGGATCGCCAGGTCCGCCTGGATCTGTTTGAGCGCCAGGGAGAAGAGTTGCAGGTCGTATTGGTCAAAGAGGCTCGCGATCCCGAGCAACCCAATCACCCGCCACTGGTGCTGCGTCAGCGCCGGCGGCTTTCCCAGAAAGGGTGCCGCTTTTCAGCCAGCGCGGGGGACTCCGATCCTCGTCACTCACGCTACTCGGAGCCTCGGCCATCGCTCAGCACTCTCCCGGGGCGTGCCCACGGCGCGCCGGGACTGCGAGACGGCGGACCCGC
>CAJXIC010000192.1 GCA_913054385.1 uncultured Pseudomonadota bacterium | reverse complement strand
TGCACTACGCAGTGGCGAGCGGAGTTGGCGTCAGCAAGGCCGTCTCGCTGGGCAACTCGGCGCAGACGGGATTGGCCGACATCCTCGAGTATTGTTCTGCCGATCCGGAGACCGCTGTGGTGCTGGCCTACGTCGAGGGGATCGCCGACGGTCCGCACTTTGCGCGAGCCGTGCGTCGACTTACGGCGAAGAAGCCACTCGTCCTGGTGAAGGGCGGCCGTGAAGCCGCCGGCCAGCGCGCGGCCCAGAGCCACACCGGGTCGCTAGCCAGCAACGACCGCATTTTCGACGGTTTCTGCCGACAACATGGAGTGCTGCGCGCCGAGACCGTCGAAGAAGCCTTCGAATGGGCGGCGGCCCTGGCGACCCAGCCGCTGCCCCGGGGCCGACGCACCGTGGTGCTGACCACCGCGGGCGGTTGGGGCGTGCTGGCGGCGGATGCCTGCGCGCGCGAGGGGCTCGAATTGATCGAACTCCCCGCCGATCTCAAAGCGAAGATCGACACCATGGTTCCGTCGCGCTGGAGTCGCAGCAACCCGATCGATCTGGCCGGGGGCGAGACCCGCGACACTGTCCCCGAACTGCTCGAAGCGCTGTGCGCGCAGCCGGAAGTCGACGCGGTGATCCACCTCGGCATCGGGATTCAATCGGCCCAGGCCGCTGCCATGCGGGGCGGTGCTTTCTTCCCGGAACACGGCCTCCTGCGGATCGTCGGCTACCACGAGAAGCAGGACCGTCGCTACGCCGAGGCCGGGCGCGACGCTTCCCAGCGTCACGGCGTGCCGGTGTTGGTGGCGACCGAACTGGCGGTCACCGATCGCGGGAACGCGGGACCCGAGGGGCTGCGTGCTGTCGGCCGGTTTTGTCACCCCAGTGCCCAGCGCGCGGTTGCGGCGCTGTCGGCACTGGTGCGCTGGTCGGAGTTCGCGGCCCGCGACTAGTCGAGAATCGCGGGGTCGACGTCGACGCCGACGGGGCAATGGTCCGAGCCCACGACCTCCGGCCAGATGAAGGCCTTGCGCACGAAGCGCATGGCGGCGGGCGAAGCGAAGACGAGATCGATGCGCCAGCCGACGTTCTTCGCGCGCATGCCAAAGCGTTGGCTCCACCAGGAGTAGTGATCGCCATCGGGCTCGAAGGCGCGGAAGGTGTCGACCCAGCCCGCGGCCGCGATGCGATCGAGTTCGGCGCGCTCTTCGGGCAGGAAGCCGCTGTTCTTCTGGTTGCCCTTCGGGCGCGCCAGGTCGATCTCCCGGTGGGCGGTGTTGAAATCGCCCATCACCAGCACCCGCTTGCCGCCGCGCCGCAGGCGCTCGGCGCGGTCAAAGACCGCGCGGGTGAAGGCCAACTTGTAGGCCACGCGGCTGTTGTCGCGATCGCGCCCGCTGCCCTTCGGGAAGTAGGCGTTCACCACCACCAGTCGGCCGAAGTGGGCAAACTGCACGCGCCCCTCAACGTCGAACTCGGGCTCGCCGAGCGAGGTCGCAACGCGGGTCGGCGCACGCCGGCTGTAAACCCCGACGCCGCTGTAGCCGAGCCTCTTCGCCGGAGAGAGGTGCAACTGGAAGCCGCGCGGGTGCAGCAGGGTCTCGTCGAGATCAGTTTCGAGAGCACGCACTTCCTGGATGCCCAGGATCCCCACACGGCTGCTGCGTAGGAAGTCGGCGAAACCCTTGCGGCCGCAGGCGCGCAGGCCGTTGACGTTCCAGGAGACGATGCGGAGTTTTGAACGGGCCAAAAGCGAGCGCCGCGATCAGTCGTCGCGCGAGAGGTAGGTGTAGTCGCGCAGGCCCTGCTCGAAGCGGGCGGTGAGGCGCTCGGATTCGTCGGCCTCGATCTCGCCGCGTGCTTGCGCCCTTTGGATCGCGCCCTGGATCTTTTCCAGCAGCGACTTCGCGTCGTACTGCACGTAGCGCAGCACATCCCTTACCTGGTCGCCGCCGACCACGTGTTCGATGCGGTGGCTGCCGTCTTCGTTGAGCGACACGTGAGCCGCATCGGTGTCGCCGAAGAGGTTGTGGAGGTCGCCGAGGATCTCCTGGTAGGCACCGATCAGGAAGATCCCGATGTAGTAGGGCCGACCATCGAGGCGGTGAAGCTCGAGTACGTCCTTGACGTCGCGGTGGTCGATGAAGCGGTTGATCTGGCCGTCGCTGTCGCAGGTGAGGTCTGCGATCACGCCCCTTCGCGTGGGCTTCTCCTCGAGCCGGTGGATCGGCATCACCGGGAAGAGTTGCCCCACGGCCCAGTGGTCCGGGGCCGATTGGAAGACCGAGAAGTTTCCGTAGTAGGTGTCGGCGAGATCCTTCTCGAGCTTTCCGAGGTCTTCGGGCACCTCGTCGAGGTTGCGCACGATGTGCAGGATCTTCTCGCAGCACTGGAGAAAGAGCTTTTCTACGCGACCGCGCACCGAGAGGTCGGCCAAGCCCATCGAGAAGAGGGTCGTGGCCTCCTCGCGCGCCTGCAGCGCGGCGTGGAAGCACTCCTGCACGTTCTTCTGGTTCAGTCGATCCCAAATCTCGTAGAGATCGTGGAGCACCTTCGGGTCTTGCTTGAGCACGGGTTCCGGCGTACCGCCGCGCAAGATCTCGTTGACGTCGAGCACGTCGAAAACCAGCACGGAGTGATGGGCGACGAGGGCGCGCCCGGATTCGCTCACGAGGTCCGGGTGCGGGACGTCGCGTTCGTTGCAGGCCTCGGCAATGGCGGCGACGACGTCGTTCGCGTACTCCTGCATCGAGTAGTCGGTGGAAGAGTGGAAGTTCGTCTGGGAGCCGTCGTAATCGACGCCGAGTCCGCCGCCGACGTCGAGTCGGCCGAGGGGCGCGCCGAGATCGCGCAGCCCGACGTAGACCCGGCTGACCTCGCGCAGCGCCTCCTTGTGCGCGCGAATCGAAGTGATCTGCGAGCCGATGTGGATGTGCAGCAACTCGAGGCAGTCGAGCATCCCCTCGCCGCGCAGGCGTTCGACGGCTGCGAGGATCTCCTGGGGCGAGAGGCCGAACTTCGCGCGGTCGCCCGTGGAGGCCACCCACTTCCCCGCGCCCCGGGCCATGAGCCGCGCCCGGACGCCGATATGCGGACGGATGCCCAGTTCGCGGGCGGCCTGGATCACGCGATCGAGCTCGCGGAAACGATCGATCACCAGGATGGGGTGGCGGCCCAGTTTCTGGGCGAGGAGTGCGGTTTCGACGTAGGCGCGGTCCTTGTAGCCGTTGCAGATGATCGGTGCGTTCTCGTCCTCGAGCAGCGCCAGGGCGATCAGCAACTCGGGCCGGCTGCCCGCCTCGAGGCCCACACCGAGGGGCGCGCCGAGGTTCACCAGTTCTTCGACCACGTGGCGCTGTTGGTTCACCTTGATCGGGTAGACCGGCGCGTAGCGCCCGCGGTAGCCGTGGCTCTCGATGGCGCGACCGAAGCAACCCGAGAGCGCACGCAGCCGGCTTTCGAGAATGTCCGAGAAGCGCAGCAGCAGCGGCGTCCGATAACCCTGGCCTTCGAGATCTTCGACGATGGCGAGCAGGTCGAGTTCGGGGCCGCCGGGCCCGCGCGGTTGGACGCAGACGTGGCCCGCCTTGTTGATCGAGAAATGGTCTTTGCCCCACTGCGGAACCTGGTAGAGGGACAGGCTGTCGTCGGTGGTCCAGCCGCGCATGGGGGGGGTCCTTCGCGTTCCGTCGGGGGCGGACGTCGCCGCGGGCTCGAGGCTGTCCGAGTCCGCCGGAGTTCGTTTTATATAGCAGCGTCCGCAGTGCCGTTGCTGCCGCCGGGCGAGGTCTCGCCGCCGCCCGAGCCCACCGGGCTGGCCGCTTTAGCCGGGCAGCGGCTGCTCGCTTTGCTCGCCGCTCGCAAGGTCGCGGACCCAGCACACCCCGCGCGCCGCGTCCTCGGGGCCGATCACCCAGATACGCTTCGCGCCGCCCCGGTCCGCGTCCTTCAGCGCGCGCTTCTGGCTGACGCTGCCGAGCACGAGTTCGACACTCTGGCCCTCGGCGCGCAGCCTTTGCACCAGCGCGATGGCGGCTCGCCGCTGAGGTTCTTCGCGGGCGTAGACGACCGCGTCGAGGTCGCGCGGCACAGCGATTTCGATCCCGTGATCCTTCATCAGTTCCGCGATCACCACGTCGCCGAAGCCGAAGCCGACCGCCGGGATCGAACGGCCGCCGAGTGTCTCGGCGAGCCGGTCGTAGCGGCCCCCGCCGCAGACGGAACGCAACTCGCCTCGCGTGTCAAAGGCTTCGAAGACGATCCCGGTGTAATAGGCGAGCCCGCGCACCACCGACGCGTCGAAGACCACGCGGTCCGCCACCCCGTAGGCGTCGAGGAGATCGAACAGGCGCTCGAGTTCTGCGAAGGCGGGCGTTCCGGCGGCCCCCCGCTCGCCGGCGTCTGCGAGGCTCCGGGTCTCGAGCAGTGCAACGACCTCCCGGGCGTCCACCTCGCAGAGGCCCACGGGCCCCGCGCTGTCGCAGAGCTGTCCGACGACCGCGTCGGCGCCGAGCTTCGCCAGCTTGTCGATGATCACGCACAGGGGTTCGAAGGCTTCGGGCCGTTTCGCAAGGACCCCCTTTCGCAGCGCGGTCTCGAGCAGGGCGCGGCTGTTGACCCGCACGCGGACGGCGTCCATGGGAAGGCCCACGCTCCCCAGCAGGGTGAAGATCGCGGCGATCAGCTCCGCCTCGGCGGTGACGTCGGCCTCGCCCCAGATGTCCATGTTCCACTGGTAATGCTCGCGCAGCCGCCCGCGTGTCATGCGCTCGTAGCGCCAGTTCTGGGTGACGCTCGACCAGCGAATCGGGAAGGCCATGCCACCGGCGCGCGAAAGCACCATGCGTGCGAGCTGCGGCGTCATTTCGGGACGCAGCGCGAGGTGCCGGTCGTGGAGTTCGAAGTGGTAGAGCTGATCGACGATCTCCTCGCCCGCCTTGCGGATGAAGAGGTCGGCGTGCTCGAGCACCGGCGCGTCGATTTCCTCGAAGGCGAAGGCGCGGGCGACCGATCGGAAGAGCGTCGTGTAGGGAAAGAGTGTAGATCTCGGTGGTCGCCGTAT
>CAJXIC010000191.1 GCA_913054385.1 uncultured Pseudomonadota bacterium | reverse complement strand
CGGCGGGTTCATGCTCGGCAGCAAGGAGATGATGGACCCCTTCTGCGACCGCGTCGCCTCGGAGATCGGAGCGGTCGTGGTCTCTACCGACTACCGCCTGGCCCCCGAGGATCCCTTCCCGGCGGGCCTCGACGATTGTTTCGCGGCTCTCACCTGGATGGCGTCGAACGCCGACGAACTCGGCATCGACCCCACACGCATCGGCGTCAGCGGGCAGAGTGCCGGCGGCGGGCTCGCCGCGGCCTGCGCGCTGCGCGCCCGGGACGAGGGCGGCCCCGCGCTCTGCGTCCAGGTGCTCCAGATCCCGGAACTCGACGACCGCCTCGAAACCCCCTCGATGCGCGCCTTCACCGACACGCCGCTGTGGAACCGGCCCAACGCCGAGTGGAGTTGGAAGCACTACCTGGGCCCCGACCGCCAGGGCGAAGTCTCGCCTTACGCCGCGCCCGCCCGAGCGACCGATCTCGCAGGGCTGCCGCCGGCCTACGTCTCGGTGATGGAATTCGATCCGCTGCGCGACGAGGGCATCCTCTACGCACTCGCCATGTTGCAAGCGGGCGTCCCCGTCGAACTCCACAGCTACACCGGCACCTTCCACGGCTCGAGCCTCGTGCCCTTCGCAGAATCCTCGAAGCGCAATTTCGCCGAGGTACTCGACGTGCTTCGGCGCCGCCTCGCGCTTTAGCACGAACACTCGGAATCCAACCGAATGATCGACAACTGGGCGCGCGAACGACTTCCGCGGTGGACGACGCCGTTGGTGTCGGCTTGCCGAAGTGCCGGGATCAGCGCCAACAGCATGAGTGGGATCGGCTTCGCCTTCGCGCTGGCGGCGGCCGCGGCGGTGGCGTCCGGGCAGGCCGGGGCCGCCATCGGCCTCTGGTGGACGGGTCGCCTGGCCGACGCCCTCGACGGCAGCCTGGCCCGCGCGACCGGGAGCCCCAGCCACTTCGGGGCCTACCTCGACATCCTTCTCGACATGCTCGCCTACAGCGTGATGATCCTCGGCTTCGCAGCCCTCCACCCCGAATGGACCCCCGCCTGGGGCGTAATCCTCGTGCTCTACGTCGCTTGCATCACCAGCGCCCTGGCGCTGGGCCAGGGCGAATCCGCCACCGGAAAAGCGACCCGCGACAACCGCGGTCTGCGACTCGGCGCCGGCCTCGCCGAGGCGGGCGAAACGGGGCTCGCCTACACGCTCTTCCTGCTGTTCCCGGATTGGCTTGCCGTTTGGGTCCCGCTCTGGATCGGAACCCTGCTGCTCACCGTCGCGGCGCGAACGCTGCTGGCAAGGCGCGTGCTGCAGTAGACCCCGCACCGCCCCGCGATCCGGTCGGCGCGCCACCAGCTGTCCGACCGCTACACTCCCCCTCGAAAAGTCCACGCCAGGAGAGTGCCCATGGGCCTCACGATCGGTGCACTCCATGTCCGTCGCAGCGCCTTCATCAAGGCCCCGCGCGAGAGGGTGTGGCAGGAGTTCGAATCCGAGGAACGCATCCGCGCCTGGCTCGACCTCGGCCATCACCTCCACCGCTTCGAGCCGAAGGTGGGCGGGGTCGTCCGCATGAGCGTCGAACTCGATGGCGTGGTGCAACCCTTCGGCGGAAAGGTGATCGTCTTCGACCCGGCGCGCGAACTGAGCTTCGAAAGCCAGTGGCAGAACGAGAAAATCGCCTGGCCCGAGCCCACCTTTTGGACGCTCCGGCTCCGCACGCTGGCGGGCGGTACCCACGTCGAACTCTACCACCACGGATTCGAACGCTTCGGCGATGATGCCGGCTCCGAACTCGAAGACTACGAGTGGGACTGGGACGTCAAACATCTTGCGGCGCTGCGCGCGATCGTCGAGGGCTCGTAGGCAGGGTCGGCCGAAGGTTCGACTGCGAACGAATGCTCGGCCCAGCCATCACGGCCGCGGGTGGGCCTGCCCTTCGAAGATCGTTCCCACCACACGCAGATCGCGCAGGGCCGCGGCGCCCGCCTCGAAGGGGTCGCGGTCGAGGGCGGTGAAGTCCGCCTTCTTCCCGGCTTCGATGCTGCCGAGGTCACGCTCCTGCCCAATGGCAAAGGCGGCATCGAGGGTAATCGCGCGCAGGGCGTCCTCGAGGCTGAGCCGCTCCTCCGGGCCGAAAACGGCGCCGTCGGCAGTGATGCGATTCGCGGCGACCCAGGCCAGCAGCAGCGGGCGCACCGGGGCCATCGTGAAGTCCGAGTGAAGCGCCACGCGGGCTCCGGCGCGGCGCAGCGAGCCGAGACGACTGATCACACGGGCGCGGTCTGCGCCGAGCCCCTGCTTCGCGTAGACATCACCGAGGCTGTAGACGTAGTAGGGATTCGCCGAGACGATCGCACCGAGACGCGCCACTCGATCGGCCTGGCTCGCGGTCGAATAGCCGTAGTGTTCGAGGGTAAAGCGGTGATCGACCCGCGGTTTCTCGTCGAGAAGCGACTCGAGCACATCGAGGGTGACCGCGATCCCCGCGTCGCCGTTGGCGTGCACGCATGGGCATCCAATTACGCCCGCATCGCGTCGGGCGCGACTGCCAGGCAGAGTTTCCCGAGGACGCCCCGGTCCAGCAGGCGTTCGAGCGCCCCCGGGAGCGCTTCAAAGGGAACCACCTCGGCCACTCGCGGCCGCAGTTGGCCCCCTTCGTACCAGCGCATCAGTTCAAGGTGTGCGCGCTCCTTGAAGGCCCGGTCGTAACGGCTCGGGATCACGCCCATGACCGAGTAGTTGTTGTAGACGAGGTGCTCGGTGTTGGTCGTGCCGAAGGCTCCGCTGGCAAAGCCCACCGCCAGGATGCGCCCTTCGTGCGCCACGCAGCGTGTGGCGGCAGCGAAGGCTTCGCCGCCAACCGGATCGTAGACAGCGTCGGCACCGGCACCAAAGGTCGCAGCCAACACCGCCTCGTCGATCGACTGGGCGCAGTGGTCGATCACGACATCGGCGCCGAGTTCGGCGCAGAATGCGCCCTTCTCCGGGCCACCCGCGACGGCGATCACGCGCGCGCCCAGCGCCTTCCCCAGCTGCACCGCCGCCTGACCGGTGCCGCCGGCGGCCCCGAGGACCAGGAGCGTCTCGCCGGCTTCCAACCGGCCGCGCGCCACCAGCGCGATGTACGCGGTGTGGAAGGGAATCGTGAAGCACGCCGCCTCGGCGTCGCTCATGGCATCGGGAACCGGGAGACAGAAATCGGCGTAGACCAGGCATTCCTCGGCGAAGCCGCCGTCCCCACCCACGAAACCAGTCACCCCCATTACCCGTTCCCCCGCCTCGAACCCCAGAACGCCTTCGCCCCAGTCAACGACACGCCCGACCACCTCCTGCCCCTGGGTGAAGGGCCGCTTCGCGGGCGTGAGGGCGTAGCTCCCGCGGCACATCAGCGCGTCGGGGAGACCGATCCCGGCCGCTACGACCGCGACCCGCAGCATCCCCGCGGACGACTCCGGTGCGACCGCGTCGCCTTCGAGGCGCAGCACATCGTGCGGTGCCCCGGCACCAATCGTTTGCCACGCTCTCATCGTTCTCTCTCCCTTCGGGCCCCTCGCCCCCTCAATCGAAGACGATCACCTGCCGGGCCACCTCGCCCCGGCGCAGGCGGTCAAAAGCATCGTTCACCTGGTCGAGGGAAATCCGGGACGAGATCATCTCGTCGAGGTGCAGACGCCCGTCGAAATAGAAGTCGATGTACTTCGGCATGTCGAAGCGAAAGCGATTCGAGCCCATGTACGAGCCCACGATCTTCTTTTCCTGCAGGGTGACGTCCGCCGGCGAAAACTCCGCCAACTGGGTCATGGGCACCAGTCCCACGAGAATGGCCGTGCCCCCGCGGCCCGTCATCGCGATCGCCTGCTGCACCGTTGCCGGCAGGCCGATGCACTCGAAAACAAATTCCGCCCCGCCGCCGGTGGCCTCGTGGACCGCGGCCACCACGTCGTCGGCGCTGGCATCGATACAATCCGTAGCGCCGAGTTCCCGCGCCAGGTCGAACTTCCACTTCTGCGTGTCCACGGCCACGATCTTCCCGGCGCCGACGATGCGTGCGCCCTGCAGCGCCGAGAGCCCGACCCCCCCGCAGCCCACGATCACGACGCTCGCACCGGCCGGGATCGAGACGGTGTTCAGAACCGCGCCGAGCCCGGTCGTCACGCCACATCCGATCAGCGCCGCGAGGTCGAGCGGCATGTCGTCTCGAATCTTCACCAGCGAACGCTCAGGGCAGAGCATCTGCTCGGCGTAGGAGGAGAGGTTCGCGAACTGTCCCATGGGCTTGCCGTCGGGCGTCGTGAGTCTCGGGGCGGAGCCCTCCGGGCGACCTACGTACTGGCTCGGACAGAGGTACGGACGCCCCTCGGTACAAAAGCGACACTCTCCACACCACGAGGTCGTGCACCCGACGACGTGGTCGCCCTCGGAAAACTGCGTAACGCCCTCGCCCACCGCCTCCACGACGCCCGCGGGTTCGTGGCCAAGAACGCACGGGGGCGGAACCGGCAGGCCCCCCTCGAGTACGGTGAGGTCGCTGTGGCAGATCCCCGAAGCGGCGGTCCGCACCAGCACCTCGCCGCTGGCCGGCGCGTCGATCCGTACTTCCTCGATCTCGAAGGGGGCGTGGTACGCCCGCATCACGGCCGCCTTCATGGGGCTTCCTTTCGCACTGGGGTTTTACTTCGACTCAGCGAGCGCGACCGCGTCGAATGCGTCCGGGTCGATCTGGCGCGTGCGCTCGCGGTACGCGGTCATCGAATCCGGCCACTGGGTGACCACCCGTCCCGACGGACTGCGGTAGTAACCGTTGCAGTCGGCCTGCCAGGCGCGGACGCCCGCGATGCCCTCCTGCACGCCCTCGTTGTAGCGCTCCATCGCCTCGTGACGAACGTCGACCCAGGCAAGCGCTTCGTCGCGCAGTCGCTCGAGGTGCAGCAGCACGTGCTCGACCTGGCACTCGATCATGTGCAGGATCGATCCGTTGTTGGTGTTCGGCCCGTAGAGCATGAAACAGTTCGGGAAGCCCGCGGTCGTGACACCGAGGTAGGCGTGCGCCCCATCGCGCC
>CAJXIC010000190.1 GCA_913054385.1 uncultured Pseudomonadota bacterium | reverse complement strand
CTGCGCCACTGCAATGTCGAGGCCCTGGGGAGTCCAGCTTCCCGCGACACGGTCGCCGTAGGCCATGCTGAAGGGGGCATAGTCGCCGCTCGTGCCCACGCGCAGCTTCGGCTTCGCCCGCTCGCCCGCGTGAACGGCGCCCGCGGCGATCAGCACGGCACATCCGGCGACGAGCACGCTGCCCGCGAGCCGCTTTACAGATCTGGGTATTTTCATGACATCGGCTCCTGGCCTGGGTCGATTGACCGCGCTCCCGACATCCCCTAGGTTCGCCTGCCCTCGCGGCTTCCGGGCCGAGGGGCCACGGCTTAAATCGGTGGGTGCGCGCAAGCCGCCCGGGCCGTTTTTGCAGCGTTATGAGGTCCTCTGCATGCTCTCACTCGAAGAGATCGAATCCGGCCTGCTTGTGACCCACAAGAACACCGGGCTTCGCTACAGCGTGGTCGATCTCGACGAGGGCGAGGTATTGCTTTCCCCGGAACAGACGGGTCTTCAGGATCTTACCGTTCCGACCCACCTCTTCTGCGAAGAGTTTGTCGCCTCCGACCGCTTCCGAAGCGGTCCGCCGCGCGGCCGTGGTCGAGGTCGCCGTCGCCAGGCCACCGCGGCTCCGCCGGCTCCCACCGGCCCGAAGTGCCGCGGGACGATCAAAAAGATGGTACGAGATCGCGGCTTCGGCTTTATCCGGGGCGAGGACGGCAAGGAAGTCTTTTTCCATCGCTCGGGCCTGAATGCCGCGGACTACGACGGTCTCTCCGAGGGGGACGCTGTTGAGTACGTCGTCCAGGAAGGGCCCCGGGGCTCGCGCGCCGAGAACGTGCGGCAAGCCGCTGCCGCTGCGGCACCCTAAAGCCCGCTTCACGACTCGTAGCGATGGACGATGGGGAGTCTCCGTCCCGAGCCGAAGGCCTTGCGTGAAGTCCGGAGGACCAGCGGAGTCTGGCGACGCTTGTACTCGTTGCGGTCGAGACGCCGAATGACCTCGCGTGCAGTGTCGGCGTTTTCGCGTGCCACGGCCTCGACCCCGCGACCGCCCACTTCGCCCTCGATGGCTTGCGAGAGGATGGCATCGATGATCTCGTAGGGCGGCAGATCGTTCTCGTCAAACTGACCTGGAGCGAGTTCGGCTGACGGCGGTTTCTCGATCGTGCGGAGCGGAATTTTTTCGCCGTTCACATTCGCCCGCCCGGACAGGGCATAGACATCGCGTTTGTAGACGTCTCCGAGTACCGCGAGCCCCCCCACCGTGTCCCCGTAGAGCGTGCAGTATCCGAGCGACAGCTCGCTCTTGTTTCCGGTGGCGAGAACCAGGCGCTGATCGTGGTTGGAAATCGCCATCAGGATATTGCCGCGGATGCGCGACTGGATGTTCTGCTGGGTGAGTCCGTAGTCTTCCTGGGCACCGAAGAGATCGCGAAAAATTCCAAGGTACGCGTCGAAGAGCGGGCGAATATCGACCTGCTTTACTTCGATCCCGAGGTTGCGCCCGAGGTCGAGCGCATCCTCGACGCTGTGACTCGAAGAGAAGGGTCCGGGCATCGCGACGCCCAACACGCGATCCGGGCCCAGTGCCTCGACCGCAAGGTGCGCGGTGACGGCGGAGTCGATGCCCCCCGAGAGCCCGATCACCGCGTTCGGAGGCAGGCTCTGCTTGTGGAAGTAGTCGTGGATGCCGAGCACCAGGCCCGACTCGAGTTCCGCGACCGAGTCCAGGTCGCCGAGGCTCGGCTCCGAGATTTTCGCGGGGCCCTCGGTGGGAACATTGAAGATCGCGAAGGCCGACTCGAAGAGGGGCAACGCCCCGGTGCAGCGGCCCTCGGCGTCGAGCACGAAGGAGCCTCCGTCAAAGATCAGCTCGTCGTTTCCGCCGACCTGGTTGACGAACACGATCGGGGTTCGATTCGCCGCGGCGCGAAGCGAGAGCATCGCGCGTCGTTCCGAGGCCTTGCCCACATGCCAGGGCGAAGCCGACGGATTGAGGATCAACGAGGCCCCCGCCTCGACCAATTCGGCCACGGGATCGACCGTGTAGCCGAGATCCGGCGCCCAGGCGTCCTCGCAGATGGCCAGGCCGAGTGCAGTGCTGCTACCGGGGAGCGTGACGGGGCTTCGTGTGGTCGCCGCCGAGAAGTGCCGACGTTCGTCGAAGACGTCGTAGTTCGGAAGCAGTGTTTTGGGCCGCAGCGTGTACTCGCGCCCCTCGGCCAGGACGACCGCGGCATTCCACAAGCGCTTCGCATCGGCCTCAGCGGTTGGGATCGCCGCGCCCAGCACGATGGGAACCGCGCGAGAGGAAGCCTCTAGTTTCTCGAGTTCTCGGATCTGATCGCGCACGAAGCCATCTCTTTGGAGGAGATCCATCGGCGGGTATCCGGTGAGGACGAGTTCGGGCGCCAACAGCAGGTCGGCTCCGAAGTCCGCAGCGCGAGCTGCCGCCTCGGCGACCTTTTTGCGGTTGCCCTCGAGGTCGCCGACGGTGGGGTTCGGCTGGAACAGCGCGATCTTCACGTGGTTTCCTCAGGGGTAGTAGACGTAGACCACATCGCCGCTGCAGGCCGGTTTTGAACCGTTTTCGATCTCGAGGGAAAAGGCCATCACGACGCGAGCCGCCCCGCTCGGGATCTCTCGCACGCTCTTGAATTCGGCCTTGAGCCGCAACTTCGAGCCGGCCGGCACCGGCGCGGGCAAGCGCACGCGGTCGGTACCGTAGTTCACCACCATCGAAATGCTCTCGACGTTGAGGATCTGCGCCATCAGCGCCGGCAGCAGCGCGAGGGTGAGGTAGCCGTGGGCGACGGTCCCGCCGAAAGGAGAGTCGGTCTTCGCGCGCTCGGTGTCGGTATGGATCCACTGGTGATCACCGGTCGCATCGGCGAAGGAATCGATGCGCGCCTGGTCGATCGTCACCCACTCCGAGGGTCCCAGCGGAACCCCGATGTGGTCCTTGATTTCGGAGATGGCATGGATCCGAGTCGGGACCGTCATGTCTGGAAGCCTGTCTCCCTTTTTTGGGTTGGCCGTCGGGAACGGCGCGTCAGACGCAATGTTATCAGACGCCTCGAAGAGGGTTCTGTCTCAGGGAGCGCGTTCGATCGAAAGGATTTCGTACCAGCGAATACTCTCGGTCTGCTGCCTGGCGAGTCCCTTGCGCGCGACGAGGACGGGAAAGCGGCCGGACCGCCGCCTCACGCTGAAGCCCTCGGGTGTCTCGGTGACCTCGGCGACGTCGTCGATCACCTGGATTCCGTCCTCGAGCCAGGCGGTGAAGCGCAGCCGCGTGCGGGGCCGCACCTCGAGTTGCAGGGCCGTGCCAATGGCACGCCCGAGCAGGGCCTCGACGTCCGCGGTGCGACCGATCCATTCGGTGGGGTCGGAGGGCGTGGCGAGTCTCGCCGCGCGTAGAATGCGCGCCACGCGGCCGATCCCCTCGACGGTTTCGACGCAATTTCCGGGGCCTAGTTGGGCCTCGCACTCGATGCGGTCGGTGTCGAAGCGCGCGGTTTCCGGGCGAAACCCCAGCAGGACGCCGAACGCGTCGGCGTTTTCGAATGCCTTGACGTCGGTGTAGATCGCTCGAACTCGCCGGTCGCGCGTCGCCATCAACCGGCGATTCGATTCATGGCCCGCGCGAGTTTGAGGTCGAGTTCGGTGAGGCCGCCGACATCGTGGGTGTAAAGGTCGACACGGACCCGGTTGTAGACATTCGACCAATCCGGATGGTGGTCGAGTTCCTCGGCCACCACAGAGACCCTTGTCATGAAATCGAAGGCCGCCTTGAAGTCGGCGAAGACGAATTCGCGGTGAAGTCTGCCGCCCTTTACCTGCCAGGCGTCGATTTCGCGGAGAGCGGCCTCGATCGTTTCCGCCTCGAGGCGCTGGGGTCGGGCCATCGCCGAGAACCTCGCTTCAGCCGCTGGGTTCGCGGGTGACGCGAAGGAAGGCTTCGAGGAGCACCTCTCGAATTCGGTTTCGTGTGATGTTTCCATGCTTGGCCCGGAAGGTCTTCAGCGGGATGATTCCCTTCGCCATCGAGCGGTGCCCCCCTCCGGCACCGACGCCTTCGACGACCGCGCGTACGGCTTCGCCCGCGGCGCGCACGTATCCGACGTTGCGCACCGAGAACACCAGGTTGGGTCCGACGATCCCGGCGGCGATGGCCCACTCGGCCCCCTCGGCCTGGAGCGCCATGTCCGCGACCTGCGGGATGACGTCTTCGCGTACGCGTCCGAGCACCAGGAGGTGAAAGCCCTCCTCGACCTTCGACTGCACCAGCGCGCGTCCCAGTGAGCGAAGCCCATCGATCGGCAGCGCGGGACGCTCGATCCGACGCAGGAGTGCGGGGCTGTGGGCGCGGTGGAGAAAGGCGAAGGCATCGATGTCGCGGGTACTCGTCTCGCGTCCGAGGAGCTGGGTGTCGCTCTTGATTCCGTAGAGCAGCGCCGTTGCGAGTTTTGCGCGGATTTCGACCCCGGCCGCGCGGAGATATTCGGTGAGGATCGTCGAGGTCGCACCGTAGTCGGCCCGGATGTCGCGGGTGAGCGAGTCGTAGCCACTGCGTAGGGGGTGGTGGTCGATGACCGCGTCGACTCTCGACAGACGTTTCGGGATCGGATCACCGAAGACGTTGGGCTGGACATCCACGAGGGCCAGCCCGTCGAAGTTCGACAGGTCGTCGGGCGAAATGGTCAGGACTTCGAGGCCGATCGCTTTGACCATGGCGCGATTTTCCGGGCGCTTGATCTCGCCGAAGGAGATCAGCGGCGCGGTGCTTCGCTTGCGCCCGAGCAGGATGCGGAGCGCGTATCCGCAGGCGATGCCGTCCGGGTCCGGGTCGGGCTGCAACAGGATTCCCAACCGCTCGCGCGGCCCCAGGAGTTCGCGAAGCTCGGCGACCCGATGGAGATTCGTGAGGTGCGCGAGCTCGTCGTCGAGATCGTCGCGGATCAGGGTTTTTAGGCCCGCGCGGCGCAGGCA
Source organism: uncultured Pseudomonadota bacterium (assembly GCA_913054385.1). Lineage (GTDB taxonomy): Bacteria > Myxococcota_A > UBA9160 > UBA9160 > UBA4427 > JAYGCV01. The sequence continues at coordinate 93 of CAJXIC010000190.1, read as the reverse complement.
GGGATGGTCGGGAAGTTCTTCCATACTCTGTGCGTCGCTGAACACCAGCACCGGTACACCCGGGCTCGATTTGCCAATCAGCGAAATGGCCGC
>CAJXIC010000189.1 GCA_913054385.1 uncultured Pseudomonadota bacterium | reverse complement strand
CGACGGCGGGGTGCAGCCAGCGCTCGATTTCGCGCAGCGCGGGGGGCTGGTTTTCAGGGGGCTGGTTCACGTGATCGACCTTTGCTGCGGCGCCTTTCACCGGAGTGGAGGATACCAATTCCAAAAGGCCGGCCGCGCGCTTCGGGCGCAGCGCTCGTCAGTCGCTCCCGAGGCTCGGATCGACCTTCTCGATCCAGGCGTCGATCCCTCCCTCGAGATTCCAGGCGTTCGCGAAGCCGGCATCGCGCAGGATCTGGGTGGCCTTCGCACCGCGGCCCCCCACCTTGCAGTGGACGACCACGTGGCCGGCCGGATCGAGTTCCCCGAGACGTTCGCCGAGTTCTCCCAGCGGAATCAGGCGACCGCCCAGGTTGACGGTCTCGAATTCCTGGGGCTCGCGAACGTCGAGCAGTTCGAAGCTCGCGCCGACTTTGCGGAGCCTCACCAGTTCTTCGACCGGAATGTTCCAGCCTTCGGCGGTCGCGGCCCCGGCCACCTGTTTGCCGCCGAGTGCTTCGATGACCGCTGCCACGTCGAGGGCCGGCGCGACGCCCACCTCGAGCGATACCGCCTGGCGCGGGTCGTCCGCCTGCCTGCGGGTGGTCGTGATCTGCGAGCCCGGGGCCACCGCCTCGAGCAGCTCGCGCGCCGCCGCCGCGAGCGCATCGCAGGAGGCCTCGTCGTTGTTGGCTTCGATCCGGTCGAGAATGCGGACCTCGAAGCGGCCCGAAAAAAAGCGCGCCCCGATCGAGGGCTCGGCTTCGAGAGCCTCGAGGGCGACCAGTGCGCGGCGCAGGGTGAGCGGAAGCGAATCGGAAAGCGCGGTGTCTTCGAGCCGCTTTGAAGTCGTGAGCAGGCCCGGGCCACCGTCGCCCAAATCGAGCGCGTACTCCACTTCGTGCCCGATGAGGATGACGCCGGGACCTTCGGGAACGTGTGCGTAGTCGGCCACGTCGATCAGCAGCCCCTCCACCGATTTCTCCTGGATCATCCGGTGGAAGACGGGAATCGCCGCTGAAAGATCCGCCTGGGAATCCGCCTCGCAGAAGAACTTGATCGTGATTCGCCGGGGCTTCATTGCACGACTTCGACGGCCGCGGCCGCTTCGGCGCTGGTGCGCGCCTCGCAGGCGTGCGTCGCCTCGATGAAGAGCAGGGCTTCCTCGACCCGCTGGGCCGCAACGTCGCGATCCATTCGATCGGGAAACGATGCGTAGCGGTCCAGCAGATAGGAGCCGAACTTTCCCCGGGCGTACTTGTCAAAGAAACGCTCGCTGTCGTAGAAGCGCGTCTTCCACTCCGAAACGATCGAATCGGGGTCCTCGGTGACATCGATGAACTCGGTCCGCACGAGGGAGCGGGCGGCGGTGCACATGGCCTGGTAGGCGAGGCTCTCGGCCTCCTCGAAATCTTCCTCCTCGAGCGCCACCTGGGCATCGAAGGCCTGGGATTCCGCCTTCACCACCTCGATCCCGAAGAGCGAAACCACCTCGCCCGCGCACTCGCCCACGCCGAGGTCACCGATGGTGAACTCGCGGGAGTCTCCCCAGTCGGTGTAGAAGCTGGGATCTTCGGCATACGGGGCGACCTTCATGAAGGGTTGGATCAGGCTGCGAACGTTCCGCTTGCCGAGGCGCCCGATCCACGCCTGGAAGTTCTCCGCCCCTTCGCGCCCCTGGGCATAGGCTTCGGTCAACGCCTCGACCGCCTGGGGGATCGCCTTGCTCGGCACCGAGCCCACCGCCAGCCCATAGCTCGCCGCGTTCTCGGTCCACTGTCCGCCGAGGATCACCTGGAAGTGCGGAACGGTGCGCTTGTCGATCTTGCGGCTGTTTCCGTAGAAGCCGATGTCGGCGATGTGATGCTGGCCGCAGCTGTTGAAGCACCCGGAAACCTTGATCCGCAGATCCTTCACGGCCTGGGGAAGACTCGCCGACTTCAGGGCCAGCTGTTGTCGCAGTTCGGCAGCGAGGCCCCGGCTCGCCGAGATCCCGAGCTTGCAGGTATCGGTCCCGGGACAGGAGGTGACATCGACGAGGCTGCCGGCGCCGGGAGCCGCGAGGCCCGCGGCCGCGAGATCTTCATAGAGAGCGGGAAGATCCGCCTCGGAAACGAATCGCAGGACCATGTTCTGCTCCACGGTGGTGCGCATATTGTCGCCGACATACTGCCTGGCCAGGTCCGCCAGTCGTCTCGCCTGGTTCGCCGTCAGGTCTCCGAGCGGCAAGTTCAGCGAGACCACGGCATAGCCTTCCTGACGTTGGCGGTAGACGTTCGTCTCGTACCATTCGTCGAAGGCGGCTGACATTTTTGCGTCGCCCAGCGGCGCGGCCTGGCGCACGGGGTCGCTACCGGTCTTCGGGAGATTTTCGAGGTAGGCGGTCCAGCGATCGTCGTGCGGAAGCGTCTTCCGCTCTTCGTCGACCAGTCTCCGAAATTCTTCGATCCCCAACTTCGCCACCAGGAACTTGATGCGCGCGCGGCCGCGGTTCTTCTTCTCGCCGAGCCGAGCAAAGACCCGGCACACCGCCTGCATCTGCGGCAGAAATTCTTCTTCCGGCGTGAATTCCGACAGCACCTTCGCCTGACGAGGGACCGGGCCGAGCCCGCCGCCCACCACGACCTTGAAGCCGCGCTTGCCGTCGCGCACCCGTGCCACGTAGCCGCCGTCGTGCATCTGCACCAGACCACAGGCCTCGTGCTCGCAGCCGGAAAAGGCCGGCTTGAACTTGCGGCCAAAGTCCTGGACATCGGGGTGGCCGAGCAAGAACTTCATCAGGGCCTCGGCGTAGGGCGAGACGTCGAAGGCCTCGGTGTGGCACACGCCTGCGAGCGGGCAACCGGTCACGTTGCGCACCGAGTTGCCGCAGGCTTCGCGGGTGGTAATGCCCACCGCCGCGAGACGCCGCATCAGGTCCGGGGTGTCCTCGATGTGGACGAAGTGCAGCTGGAAATCTTGTCGCGTGGTCACGTGGAGAATGGCGTCGGAATATTCTTCCGAGAGGTCGGCGAGCAGGTCGAGTTGCTCGGGCGAGACGCCGCCCCAGGGAACCTTGATGCGCACCATGCCCGGTGCGTCCCACAGGGTGTCGGGGCCCTTCGTGGGTTTTTCGGCGTAGGCGAGGGTGCGCACGGCGATGCCGTCGGCGCGCTGGCCGTTGTCGTAGCGCTGGCCGTAAACGCCTCGGCGCAGCCGGGTCTCGGCGAAGACCCGCTCCTCGATCTTGGCCTGGCGGCGCAATTCGACCTGGCCCTCGAAGACGTCGATCTCCTCGCTCCAAGCGGGATCGGTCCGCTGTGCGAGACGCTCTTTCCATGTCCTTGCCATGCCCAAACTCCCGAGTGCTGAAGCGGCCACTGACCACCGAGCCCGGTGGGCCAGGCCGCGATCGGCCCGGCGGAACTCTGCCCGATGGAACGGGGAGGTTTACCCCAGGAAGCGCCCGCGATGCACGGGTGCCCCCAACCGACCGAGATCGGATAAAAACATTCTAAACCAGTAAGAATATAGTTTCAATTTCCTACCAATTAGATATGAATTAGGTGGAACGGCGACGGCGCGACGGGTAGGGGCCCTCTTCGCCCGGGCGGGGCCGCGTGCGCCAGCGCCGGTGGAGCCAACTCCAATGGTCGGGATGGCGTCGAACGATGGCCTCGAGAGCCCGGTTGATGGCGAGGCTGGTGGCCTCCACAGCCAATGCGTCGCCCCCCGGCTGGACCACTAGCGGTTCGAAGAAGCGGACGACATGCCGGGCGCTCTTGCCGTCGCGCTCGACCGCCACCGGCAAGAGCGGCACACCGAGACGCATGGCCAGCCTCGCCGGGGCCGACCGCGTCGCCGCCTGCATGCCGAAGAAGTCGACGAAGACCGCTTCGTCGCGGGGCACATCCTGGTCCAGGAGCATCAGCAGGTAGTCGCCCCGGCGCAGTGCCCGCACCGCGCCGCGGGCCGCCTGCCCCTGCGGCAGCGTCTGCATGCCCGATCCCTCGCGCCAGGCCCGGGCCATGGCTTCGAAGTAGGGGTTTTCGAAGGCGCGGTGCACCACCGTGAGCGGGTAGCCGAGCGCCCCCGTGGCCATGCCCCCGAGCTCCCAAGCACCAAAGTGCGCGGTGAAGACGATGACCCCGCCGCACTTCGAAAGCTCGCGTGCCCGATCGCGGTGCTCGACACCCTCGAAGCGAATCCCCGAAAACAACTCCTTGCGGCGTGGCCCCTGGATCAGCGCGAGTTCCGCGAGGCTGCGCCCCAGGTTTTCGAGGCTGGCCCGCAGCAGCGAACGTCGCTCGGCCTCGCTCCAGTTGGGGAAGGCGATGCGAAGGTTGATGCGAGCGAAATCGATGCGGCGCCCCCCCACGTACTCGAGCGCGCGCGCGAGCTTCGCCCCCAACGCAAGCGACGTCGACACCGGCAACCGACGAAAGGGTTCTCGAAGAATGCAGAGCGCGACGTAGGCGAGGCGCTGGCCCAGGCTCACCGCTTTGCTTTCCGCCTCCGCGTGATCCGGATCCCGGCGTACTCGAGCACGCCTGCGATGGGCTTCGGCTTTCGCACCGTCACCCGGACCCAGTCGGCATCGAATTTCGAGAGCACCGCGTCGGCCACGCGTTGCCCCAGCGCCTCGACGAGGCGGTGCTCCTGGTTTCCCGCCACGTCTGCCACGACCTCGAAGATGCGCTCGTAGTGCAGCGTGTGACGGATCTGGTCCGAGCGCGCCGCCGCACCAAAGTCGCAGCCGATTTCCATGTCGAGGAGTACCGGACGGCGCATCTTGCGCTCGGCGGCGCTGACGCCGAGAGCGGCCGGCACCTGGATCCCCTCGAGCAGGATGGTGTCGCCTTCGCCCAGGCCTTCGGATCTGGATTCGTTCACGGCTGATCCCTCACGTTCCGAGAGAATATCCCAGATCTTCGAACCACCCGGGAGGCTGGGTTACGCGTCTTGCTCGAGCCAGCCGATCAGCTCAGCCCGCATTCGGGCGGGAGCGAAGATGCGGTCGAGGCTGCCGACATCGCGGGCGCGCTCGACGCTGTGGATGCGATCGAATTCCGCGGCGAGTTCGGCCTGGGCTTCGAGGCGCACCTCCGCCTGGGTCTCCTCG
>CAJXIC010000188.1 GCA_913054385.1 uncultured Pseudomonadota bacterium | reverse complement strand
GGCCGCTCGAAGCCCGCGTCGGTCCAGGCCTCGAGCGCTGCCAGGCTGGCGAAACGCTGCCCCTCGTTCATCACCAGGCGCTCGTCTTCGGCGAAGGTCGCTTCCACGAGTTCTTCGACTCCCTGGGGCGCACCGGCGACCTGGCAGCCGAACTCATACTCCTCGAGGTCGTCGATCTTGCGGATCCCGGAAACGCCATTGCGCAGGGCCGTGTCGAAGGCGGCGACGCCGTTGGCGTTGGGGGCGATCACCCCCAGGCCCGTGATCACGACCCGCCGGCTTCGGTCTCTCGTTTCACTCATTGGGCAATTCCCATCCCAGAAAGCGTCCCCGAGCAGACAACGGTTCCGTCGTCCAGCTTCATCTCGACCTCCGCTCGTAGCTTGCGCCGCCGGAAGAAGACCTTGCGGCCGGTGGTCGTCACCCGGTCTCCCGGTTGGACACTACCGGAGAACTCGACGTTCGCGTCGGTGAAGACCGTCACGAGCTTCTCGAATTCGTCGCGGGTCATCTCCTCGGACGCGAGGAAGAGCCCCAGCGCCACGACTCCCGCCTGGGCCATCGTCTCCACCAGCAGCACGCCGGGCGTGAGCGGATTGCCGGGGAAGTGCCCGCGATAGAAGTCCGCGTCCGCGCGGAAGGTGTATCGCGCGACGATGTGCTCGGTGTCGAGTTCGAGAATTTCGTCGATGAAGCGAAAGGGCTCGCGTTGGGGCACGAGTTCGAGCACCTGGTTCGGCGTAAGCGAATCAGCCGCCATAGAGGCCCCCGTTCACGTGCAGGACCGTGCCGTTCACGTAGCTTCCACGCGTCGCCAGGAAGGCGACCACGTCCGCCACCTCCTCCGGCGTCCCCATCCTGCCCTGGGGCACGCGGGCGAGGATCGCCTCGCGGATCTCTTCAGGGAGTTCTTCGGTCATCTCGGTTTCGATGAACCCAGGCGCCACCGAGTTTACGCGGATCGGGCGCCCAGCGAGCTCCTGGGCCAGCGACTTCGTGAAGGCGTCGAGGCCCGCTTTCACCATCGTGTAGGGGATCTGCCCGGGGTTCCCGGTGGCCCCCACGACACTCGTGATGTTGATGATGCTGCCGCCCTCGCTCCGCAACATGAAGCGACGCAACAGCAGCTTGGTCAGGTACCAGGTACCGCGGGCAAGATCCGCAACCGCATCGTAGGTGTCGAGCTTCATCGTCAACATCGGCGCGTTCTCGTTGTAACCCGCGTTGTTGACGAGAACGTCGACGCGACCCGCCACCTGCTTCAGCTCTTTGACCAGCGCGTCGATCGCCTCCGGGTCGGCGAGATCTGCCTGCAGACCGAAGGCGTCGTCGAGTTCCGCGATCAGCTTCGCTGCCCGGTCTGCACTGCTGCGGTAGTGGACGCCGACGCGATAACCCTCGGCAGAGAGCGCCCGGGCGCAAGCGGCACCGATCCCGGTGGCCGCCCCGGTGACGATCGCGACGCGTGCCCCGTTCATCGTTCCATCCTCCCGCCCCGCGAGCGCGCCGAGGGCAACGGGTAGTCGGGGTAGTCGATGTCGCGAAACAGCCCGACTTTTGCGGCTTTCACGGTGTAGATCTCCACGCCGTCGATCAGCAGCCGCGCGTCGCCCACCACCATCGACACCCCGTGCTGCCGAATCTCGGCGTAGCGCCGGATATCGACCTCGTAGCGGATGAGTTTATCGTGGGGACGAATCTGCCCCGCGAAGTCGACTTCGCCGCAGCCGAGCGCGCGGCCCGAGCCAAGCCCCCCGCGCCAGATGCAATAGAAGCCGAGCATCTGCCAGATGCCGTCGACGCCGAGACAGCCGGGTTGCACCGGGTCGCCGTCGAAATGGCATTGAAAGAACCAGTCATCGAGATGGACATCGCGCTCGGCCACCATGCGCCCGCGACGACCCGAGCTCTCGATCTCGACCACGCGGTCGAGCATCAGCATCGGCGGCGCCGGCAGCCGCGCCTTGAAGTGTTCCGGGGCGTCCTCCACCAGGCGTCCCCGCGAATGGGCCAGCAGTTCGGGCTTCGTAAAGTGGTCGCGCTTTAGAAAGTCTTCGTACTTCACGCTGTTTCCCCTTCGCCGACGAAGCGCATTCGGTAGCCCGACCAGCTGAGACCCGAGCCGACACCCACCACCGCGATGTCATCCTTCGCCGTCCACTTTTCCCAGTTCATCGAGATGACCGAAGCAGAGCTGGCGGCGCCGGTGTTGCCGTACCACTCGACATTCGAGTGATGGCGGTCTTCGGGGATCTCACAGCGAGTGCACACTGTTTCGAGCATCCGCAGGTTCGCCTGGTGCCCCACGAAATGGAAGCGGCGACTCTCGTCCCGAGAGCCCGCGCGCAGCTCTTCTAGAACCCGAATGGTCTTCTTGATCGCGAACATCTGGACCGTGCGCCCCTCCTGAAAGAAGTGGCCGATCCGCGGCACCACCACCTTCCCGGCACCAGCGGGGCTCGATACCAGGCTCGTCTGGTCGATCTCTGCTCGCCCTTTGATGCGCGTCGACAGCACCGCGGCCACGCTGGCGTCTCCCCACAACACTGCGGCGCCGCGATCGCTGTAATCGACGGTGCGGGTCAGACCTTCGGGAGCCACCACGAGTACAAAGGCCGGGAGCGCTTCGGGTCGCAGCATCGAAAGCAGGTGGAGCTGCACGAAGAAACTGGTGCAGGCGGAGTTCACGTCGAAGGCCGGCACCTCGAGGTTTAGTTCGGCGGCGACGTTGCAGGCCTCGGCCGGGGAAACGGTGTCGGGAGCCGAAGAACCAGAGATCACCATTCCGATTTCATCGGGGTCGATCCCCGCTCGCTCGATCGCGAGCCTGGCCGCTGCCGCACCCGTCTGGGCGTTGCTCCACTCCGCCGCTTCGAGGGCCGCGCGTGGGTCCTGGTTGAGGGTCGTGCGGATGTAGTCGAGGGGCAGCCCCGTGCGCCGCGAGCGGATGCCGACGCGCTCGAGGATCCACTCGTCGCTGGTCCCGATGTCGAGGTCTTCGAGAAAGCGGTTGTCGATCTCGTTGGCGGGATGGAAGTGGCCAAGACCGTGCAGGTGAAGGGTCAACGCGTGACCCCCGAAATATGCTCGCCGCCGTCCACTCGAATGACTTCGCCGTTGATCCAGGAGGCTTCCGGCTGCGACAGCAGGTAGATCACGTTTGCCACGTCGCGCGGAAGCGTGAGCCGTCCACCGGGATTTCGGAGCCGCGCCTGGGCCACCAGCATTTCGTTCCCGGGGATCGCCTTCAGCGCGGCGGTTTCGGTGATGCCCGCCTGGATCACGTTGCAGCGAATGCCGTGCGGGCCATATTCGACGGCGATCGAACGCGCCAGCGCCTCGAGCGCAACCTTCGCTCCAGAAACCGCGGCGTAACCCTTCCACGCCACTTCGTTCCCCTCGCTGGTGAGGCCGAAGATGCGCGCATCCTCTGCGAAGAAACCGCGGTCGAAGAGCCCGCGGGTCCAGCCGAGCAGGCTCGTTCCCATACTAAGGATGGTGCGGGCGAAGTCGTCCTCGTCGAGATACGAAGTCGAGGAATAGCGGGGCGGGGTCACCAGCGTGTGGAGACCATCTTCTCCGCCTGCCAGTAGCTCGTCGGCGGCGGCCACCAGCGCCTCGGAGTCGACGCCGAGCTTCGCAGCCAGCGCGGCGGGCGCGCTGCGCGGGACGACCTTCTCGGGTGCCAGGAGCTTCAGGTTTCCGAAGGCGATCGAATGGAGCAGCACCTTCACGCGCCCCTGCTCGCCCAGGATCTCGCTCATTTCGTCGAGCACCCCGGCGCGTTTCTCCTCGGCGATCGCGTCGACATTCCACGAATGGAAGCCCACACCGAGGCCGCGCAACTTCTCGAATTCCGGCTCGATCGCGCGCATCGCCCCGCGCCGATCGCGGTGGACGATGCACAAGTTCATGCCGGCTTCGGCGAGCTTTTGCGCGGTGGCGAGACCGAAGCCGCTCGATCCCCCAAGAATCAGCGCGTGGCTGCCGGGCTCGAATTGGGTCGTCATTTTTTCCCCTTCCGGTCCTGCTGGCCTGGCCGTGGACGGCTTCGCGCCGGGAGCCCGCCGCCCTTATTTGGACCGCGGACCAGAGGCCGCGAGCCGTGTGCTCGTCCCGCCCCGCTGCCGGGCCGGGCCCCGCTTCGGGCGCGGACCGCTGGCACACTGATCTGGGTCATCGGGGCGGGGAAAGCGAGCGATTCGACTGCCCCGACGGCCGCTTGGAGCCCCGCCAGGTCCGCTCGCCGCCAGTATGACGTGGGGTCACTCCCCGTCAACTTGGCGGCCCAGACCCAACTCGTCGAGGAGCTCACCCGCCATTTCCCGTCGGCCGACCCGCAGCGGGACCCCCGGGGGGAGAGCCCTCGAAAGCTGGCGGAAGTAGCGGCGCTCCGGGCGCGCGTCCACCACCACCACCACGCCGCGATCGTCTTCGCTGCGGATCAGGCGGCCGATCATCTGCTTCAGGTGGAGCAGCATCTTCCCCATGGTGAAGCGCGAGAATGGGTTGGCCCCGGTCTCGCGGATTCGCTCCTCGCGACGCCGCCGCAGTTCCGTCGGCACCTCGAAGGGAAGCTTTTCGATCACCACCGCCTGCAGGTCCGATCCCGGGATGTCGAGCCCCTGCCAGAAGGTGCGCGCGCCGAGCAGCACGGCGCCGCCCCGGGAGCGGCGAAAGCGTTCGACCAGGGCCGCCGGGCTGTCGCTGGCGCGCCGCGGAGTCAGCACCTCGAAACCCTCGCTGCGCAGTTCCTCGGAGAGCCGCTCGGCCACCTGGTTCATGCGGCGCAAGCTGGTGAAGAGACCGAGAGTGCGGCCTTCGAGACGCCGTGCGAGATCGGCGATCACCGCCGTGGTCTCCTCGACGAGATCCCCTTCGAGCTGCTTCAGCGCAAGAAAACGCATGTGATCGGCGTACGGGAAGGGGCTCGGCACCGAGACCTCGGTGACCGGGAGCAGGCTGCGATCTGCGATCTCGAGTTCGCCGAGCGAAGCGAAGACGTCCCCCCCCACGAAGAGACTCGCCGAGACCGCGGCGAACGATTCGAGGCGCGAAAGAAAGGCCTCGTGAAAGGATTCGGCAGGAGAGACCGCGCGGATCG
>CAJXIC010000187.1 GCA_913054385.1 uncultured Pseudomonadota bacterium | reverse complement strand
CAGCACGCTTGCGCTGCCGAGCAGCAACGCCGGGGCGCGCAGCACCAGGAAGTTCTCCGAGGGCCCGGTGAGCCACAGCCACAGCGTGTTGGCGTGGTGGTTGTTGGTTTCGCGAAGCGCGCTGAAGATCTCGATCGGGTTCGAGATCTTTTCCGCCAACCACAGCGACCACACCTCGTCGAACCAGAGGTCCGAGCCGGCGGCGGTGATGCGCAGCGCCGTCGACGCCGCGAGGATCGCCGCGGCGATCGCGAGCGTTCGCCCCGCGATTCGGGCCGGGCCCTTTAGCACCGGCGGGGTGCCCTCGGGGTGCGTGGCTTGGTTCTGGGGCTGCGCGTCCACTGTCGTGATTCTACTGCGATTGCTTGCGCGAAGCGTCCGCCGCGCCCATCGGGCGCGAGTTCGCCCAGCGCGCTACCCGTTGCCTTTGCGGCAACCCCCGGGTGAAGGGATTCTGGATGAAGAGCTGGGTGATCACTGCGGTCGGCCCGGACCGGCCGGGACTGGTCGGTCGCCTGACGGCGCCGCTCCAGGAATCGGATTCGAACCTGGCCGACTCGCGCATGATCAACCTGCGCGGACAGTTCGCAGTGCTCCTGTTGGCCGAGGTTCCCGACGAGTGCGAGGTCTCGCTGCGCAAGGCGCTCGAAGGCGTCGCTGCGGAGCTCGGGTTGCGACTCGAAATCCACGTGCAGGAGGAGGCGAGGTCGAGCGCGCACACGGTCACGGTGGGGGTCCCCTACCGGCTCCGGATCTTCGCCATGGATCAGCCGGGGATCGTGCATCGGATCACCGACGTGCTGCAGCGGGCGTCGGTGAACGTCGAAGAACTCGAAACGCGCTCCGAGCCACGGCCGCAGTCGGGGGCACCGCTCTTCTCGCTGGAACTGCGCATGACCGTCCCCGCAGAGGTGGGCATTCGCGAATTGCGCGCGTCCCTCACCGCAGTCTGCGACGAACTCAACTGCGATCTCGAATTGGTTCGGGCATCGCTCACGTGAGCCGGTTGCAGGGTGCCGGGTCTCGATCTGCGGGCAGAGCCCGGTGAAGCGTCTTCTTTTCACGGCGCTGGGCTTGCTGTTGGGCGGGTTCCTGCTCTGGTTGCTCTTTCGATCGACCGACTGGAGTGCGATCGGGGATGCAATGCGCCGGATCGATTGGGCCTGGCTTGCGGCCGCCCAGATCATTCTCTTCGTGAGCTACCCGGCGCGGGTACAGCGCTTTACCTATATCGTGCGCGCGACGGACCCGGTTTCGTACCGCGCGCTCTTCTCCGCCACACAGATCGGGTTTCTGGCGAACTTCACGCTGCCCGGGCGCGCGGGCGAAGTGATTCGCGCCCTGGCACTGTCGCGGATCAGCCAGATCCGTTTTTCGAAAACCATCGCCTTCGTCGCACTCGATCGCGTGACCGATCTGATCGGCTTGATCGCCGTGATCGCGGTCTCGGTTCTGGCCTTCCGTCCCCAGCAAGACGTGGTGATCCCGGCAGACACCTTCGGAACCTCGGGCGCCATCGTCTTCGGGGCCGATGAGATTCGGATCGGGGCGATCGGCACCGGTGTCGTCCTCGTGCTGGTGCTTTCGATGCTGACGCTTCTGTATTTCCAACGCAAACGCGTGCTCGGTGTCGTCGATGCGCTACTTGGCCGGGTTTCACGTCGGCTTGCCGACGCCGCGACGCGCGTTCTGGGCGTGTTCGCCGAAGGGCTCGCGGTCTTCGATTCTCCGGGCGACATGTTGCGGGCGATTGGCTGGTCGTTCGTCACCTGGGGTCTTGGCATGCTTTCGATGACCTGGGTGATCGAATCCTTCGGCATCGTCTATCCCTGGTACACGCCCTTCGTGGTGCAGGCGATCCTGGTGGTCTTCATCGCCGCGCCGAATACGCCGGGCTTCATCGGGCAGTTTCACGTGCCACTCGTCCTCGGTCTCCTGCTCACGGTGCCCGACGTGGGCACCCACACGGCGAAGGCCTTTGCCATCGTCTATCACGCGATTCAGCTGCCGCCGGTGTTCATCCTGGGCATTGCCTGCCTGCTCGGCGAGCGCATGAACCTGTTTCAACTCCGCTCCGAGGGGGAGACGCTGGCGCGGGAACCCGATCGCGCGTAGAGGAGAAGCGGTGTCCACACCGGAAGCCGATCTCGATCCGGAACGACTCAAACAGTTTGCCAAGCGCGTCTTTGGCACGCTCGGCGGGGCCATGACCGCCGCGATGATCCACCTCGGCGATCGCATGGGGCTTTACCGGGCGCTCGAAGACGGAGAGGCGGTGGATGCCGCGGTGCTCGCCGGGCGCACGGGCCTTTCCGAGCGTTGGCTGCGCGAGTGGCTCTTCCAGCAGGGCGCCGCAGAGATCCTCGAGGCCCGGGGCGACGACCGCTTCGCGCTGTCGGCCGAAGGCCGCGCGGTGTTGGCGGACGAAAGCCACGTCGCCTTCGGTGCGGGTTTTTTCGACACCCTCCCTCAGCAGATGACGATCGTCGAGAAATTGCCCGAGGCCTTTTCCACCGGAATCGGGCTCGATTACGACGCTCTCGGCGAGCAGGGGGCCCGGGGCATCGAGCGCGGCCTGGCGCCCTGGTTCCGAAACCTGCTGGTGCCGCTGGTGCTGCCGCGCCTCGGTGGCGTTTGCGAGCGCCTCGAGGCGGGGACGTGTGTGGCCGATGTCGGCTGCGGTGGAGGCGTGGCTTTGCTCGAAATGGCCCGGGCGTTTCCCGCTTCGGACTTCCATGGCTATGAGATCTCCGAGCACGCCCTCCTGCGGGCCGAGGCCAACCGCAGCGACGCGGGAGTGGCGAACGTGTCTTTTCATCACGCGCTCCGCGAGCCACTGCCGGACGACGGTCGCTTCGGTTTCATCACCACCTTCGACTGCCTGCACGACATGACCGACCCGGCCAGCGTGATGCAGGCGATCCGCGCGGCCATCGCCGATGACGGCACCTGGCTGATCGCGGATATCAAGGCCTACGACAGCTTCGAGGAGAACGTCGAGAGAAACCCGATGGCGGCGATGATGTACGGCACCTCGATCCTCACCTGCATGTCGTCGGCGCTCTCGGAGCCGGGCGGGCTGGGCCTCGGGACGCTCGGGTTCTCCGAAGGGCTCGCATTGCGTATGACCGCCGAGGCGGGCTTTAGGCACTTCGAGGCGCTCGACTTCCACCACCCGGTCAACGCCTTCTACCGCGTCCGCCCGTAGCGGGGAGGTCGGAACGTCCCCGTTTTCGTTTTCCGTTCCTCTCCCCGTCAGCCGCCGGAGACGGCCTGCCATTCGTTGGCGTCGGCTGCGGGCGGCGTTTCGTCGTTGAGGTCGTCGAGATAGCCGTCGGGAAGCACGACGCGTCGTTGCCCGCCGCTCTTGCCGCGCGGCACGCGCATGGCGCTCGCCGGGAAGGGGCACGTGGCGTCCGCCGCTTCGAGGATCTGCCGGAGTTCGGCGAGGCTCTCGACGCGGATCAGTTGCTCGCGCATTCGCGCGCTATCGGGGAAGCCCTTGGTGTACCAGGTGGCGTGCTTGCGGAAGTCGCGAATGCCGCGGTGGTCACCCTGCCAGGCGCAGAGGCGCGCGGCGTGGTCGAGCATGATGGTTGCGACCTCGCCGAAGTGGGGAGGGTTGCTGGGCTCGCGGCCGTCGAAGACGTCGGCCAGGTCGCGGAACAGCCACGGGCGCCCGAGGCAACCGCGCCCGACCACGACTCCGGCGCAGCCGGTCTCGCGCATCATCCGCAGGGCGTCCCACCCCTCCCAGATGTCCCCGTTGCCAAAGACCGGAATCGTCGAGACCGCTGCAACGAGTTCGCGGATAGCGCTCCAGTCAGCTTCGCCGGCGTACATCTGCTGGGCGGTGCGTGCGTGCAGCGAAACCGCGGCGCAGCCCTCGCCCTCGGCGATGCGCCCGGCTTCGAGGTGCGTGTGCAGCCCCGCGTCGATCCCGATCCGGAACTTGAGGGTCACCGGCACACTGCCAGCGTTTTGCAACGCGGCCCGGACAATCGCCGCTAGAAGTCTTGGCTTCACCGGGACCGCCGCGCCGCCGCCGCGCCGGGTGACCTTGCGCACCGGGCAACCGAAGTTGAGGTCGATGTGATCGACCTGGTCCTCGCCCACGAGCCATGCCACCACTTCGCCCAGGACCGCGGGGTCGACCGCGTAGAGTTGCAGGCTCCGAGGCGTTTCCTCGGGCAGAAAGCCCGCCAGCCGCAGGGTGCGCGCGTTGCGTTCTAGAAGGGCCCGCGCCGTGATCATCTCGCTCACGTAGAGGCCCGCGCCAAAACTCCGGCAGAGGCCGCGGTAGGGAGGATTGGTGATCCCCGCCATCGGGGCCAGCACCACCGGCGGCCAAATGCGCAGTGGGCCGATCTGCGGCGCCTCGAATTCGCCGGGCCGTGCCGGGGGCACGTCGCGGTTCGGCGCGCCGATGTATTGGCGGTCCATCGCTTCTCACTTCCCGGCCCACGCCCCGCGGCGCAAGCCCCGGCCGTGCCCGACGCTCAGGGGGTGTCGCAGTCCAGGCGGTCGATCGCGTGGACCGGGGGTGCGTTGCCCGTCATCAGGAAGGTGATCGCGGCGTAGACCAGTTGGTGCTGGGCGACTCGCGTTTTCCCGGCGAAGGCCTCGCTGCGGACGCGCACCTCGTAGTGCCCGCCCGAGCCCGACTGCACGGCGACATCGGCACCCGGGAGCGCTTCGACAATCGCCGCGCGGATGCGCTCGGTGGTCTGGGCGGTCTCGGTTCCGGGTGCGTTCAGGATCTGCAGGGCCACGGGGGTCTCCTGGATAAAGCGGGCCTTTAGGCCTCGCTGAGTTCGAGCCAGGCGTCGAGCCCGCCCACCAGGTTGTGCACGTCGCCGAAGCCCTTTCGCGAGAAGGTTTCCGCTGCTTGCTGGCTGCGGACGCCGGATTTGCAGTAGAAGACGAGAGTGGTGTCGCGCGGCAGCGACTCGATGCGTTGCGCTTCCTCGGGGGTCAGCAGCACGCTGCCGTCGAGGCTCGCCAGCGCGCGCTCTTCGGGGCTGCGCACGTCGATGATCTCGAAGCGGCGGTCGTCGCCCAGCCATTGTTTCAGGTCCGAGGGTGCCAGCGGATGCACCTGCGGCG